>JBLIKG010000104.1:0-7212 GCA_047636255.1 Roseivirga sp.
TATTGTGACAGGCGATATATCTCAAATTGATTTACCACGTAATCAACAATCAGGGTTGGGTGAAGCGTTAAGAATCTTAAAAGGAGTAAAAGGTATAGCTCGCGTGGATTTAGATGCGAATGATGTAGTGAGACATAAACTAGTCAAAGAAATAATTCTGGCATACGATAAACATCAAGAAAATAATGATACGGGTCAAAAAAATAGAGAACCAAGAAGAGCTTGATAAAGCTTTTGCTATCCGCGAAAAAGTGTTCATCATAGAGCAAGAATGCGATCGCGATGAAGAGTTTGACGAATTCGATGCTGAATCGATTCATTTTATTGCCTACTACCAAGGTCAAGTAGCAGGAACATCTAGGTATAGAAAAACAGCTAAAGGGATAAAGTTAGAACGTTTTGCAGTGCTCAAGGAATTTCGTGGTTCTGGTATTGGTAAGCGATTGGTCTCAACAGTTTTAGCAGATGTACTTTTCCATTATATCGAGCCTGGTACGCTTATTTATCTACATGCTCAGCTTACCGCGATGCCTTTATACGCTAGGTACGATTTCAAAAAAGTAGGTGAAATGTTTGTTGAAGCTAAAATTGAGCATTTTGAAATGCAGAAAGTGGTTTAGATTTAAATCAACTTGAATTAATTATTTGATATGCTAATTCAAATAATTAATTTTAATATGTGAGTTTTAATTCATTTCCTTTCATTCGATTTACCTTGGCCTTTATCTTAGGCGTGGTGGCTTATCATTATGGAGGTCAGTACATATCTATAAATTATCTTTGGCTCGTCATCATTGCATTGGGTTATTTGATACTGAATTTCAAAAGCTCATTTAAATTTCAGCAGCTACTTTTTCTACTTGCATTCAGTTTTCTTTTTATAGCGGGTTTTATTAGGCTTCAGCAGCACAGAGTAGACAATCAACCTGATCATCTCATTCATGTGAATGAGATGATCACAGCTTATAAGGCTAAAGTAGTTGAAGAGCCCGCAACAAAAGCAAAATCAATAAATCTCAAAGTAGAAGTACTTGAAGTATTGACTACAGAATGGGATGAGGCTTCTGGTAAAGTGAACCTCTATATCGATCAAGTGAAAGGATCGGAGATAGTTTTTGGAGATATTCTTCTGATCAAGGGCAGCCCCAATCTTACTGAAGGCCCCAAAAATCCAGGCGAATTTGATTTCCGAAATTACCTTGTCTATAATAATATCTTCCATCAACAATTTGTGGGTGAAGATTTCCATTTTATCGATCATGAGGTTTTTTGGTGGCAAAAACCACTTGAATATTCAATCAAAGCTAGAAATTACTGTGCAGCATTGCTTCGTAAGCAAATCGAAGATGAGGATGCTAGGGCAGTACTTTTAGCAATCACATTAGGCGTAAAAGATGAACTAGACAATGATCTACAAGCCTCGTTTTCCGCAGCAGGTGCCATGCATGTGTTGGCAGTTTCAGGTCTCCACGTTGGGATAATCTACGGAATCATTCTTTTGTTTTTTAAACGGATCAAACTCAATTCTTGGAAAAGAAGGTGGTGGATGGCTGCGATAAGTATTTTGTTTTTATGGGCCTATGCCTTCATCACAGGTTTGTCGCCTTCCGTGCTGCGTGCTGTTACGATGTTTTCTTTTGTCGCAATCGCGAAAGCTAAGAATACCAACAGCAGTATTTATAATACATTGGCTGCTTCTGCTTTTGTATTGCTTTGTTGGAATCCTTATTTGATCATGAGTGTTGGTTTTCAGCTTTCCTATTTAGCGGTATTCGGAATCGTTTATTTGCAACCAAGATTTTATCGAATGCTGGATTTGAACAATTATTGGCTCGATAAGATTTGGGAAATCAGTTGTGTTTCTTTGGCGGCTCAAATTGCGACAGCTCCCTTGAGTATTCTTTACTTTCACCAGTTCCCAACTTATTTTCTGTTTTCGAATTTGTTTGTAATTCCTGCAGCTTTTGCCATGCTTATTCTGGGTTTGCTTGTGTTGACTTTTGGTAATATTCCTTATCTCGGAGACGCCATCAATTGGCTTTCTGAGCGGTTTGTGGTGCTAGTGAACAAAATGGTTTTTGGTGTCAGGCAAATTCCGGGCAGTACAATTGAAGGCATTCACTTGACTACTTTAGAAACTTGGCTGGTTTATGCCGCTATTCTAATGTTGATTTCCCTTTTCGCAATCAAGAAATTCAAATACTTAAACTGGTCTTTGGTTTTTTGTCTAGCCTTTGCGATCAGCCAAACTATGCATTGGCAAGGATTTAAGAATCATGAATTTTCTGTTTTGGATGTTTCTGGAGAGGCCGTTTTAGATTTTAGAAAGGACAACAAGAGCAGACTGATTGCGGATAGCACTTTCATGTTCAATACTGATAGAATTAAATTTCATCTCCTTCCAATGCGTCAAACGGTAGGGAGTAGCCTTTGGCCTAAGGATGATATGCTCGATTTGAAAGTCAACATAGTTGACGGAAACCGCTATATGGTTTTCGAAAACAAAACCTTTCTACAGCTAAGGTCGAAGCAAATTATAGATGCTGAATTCAAAACGCCCATTGTAACTGATTTCCTGATTGTTTCCAATGAGAGTGTTAATGATCTGGAAAAATTAGTTGCTAAGATTCAGTTCGAAACCCTGATCATCGACAGATCGAATCGCAAGTTCTTAGCCGATCGGCTAACAAGTCAGGCAGAAAAGCTAAATTTGAAAGTACACTCCATCTATCGCGATGGTTTTTTCTCAAAAGTATGGAACGAATGAATTTTGTCAGGTACGAAGTAGCCAATCGGATTGCCACCATCACCCTTACTCGGGCTGAAAAAAGGAATGCCTTAAATGCCGAAGTAGTAACTCAATTGAAAGCTGCTTTTAGCAAAGCTGAAAACGATGAGGATGTTAAAGTCATTGTGCTAGCAGCCGAAGGAGATGCTTTTTGTGCCGGAGCTGATTTGGCTTATTTACAGTCTTTACAAAGCAATAGCTTCGAAGAGAACTTAGCTGATTCCAATCACTTGAGATCACTTTTTGAGCAGATTTACCTTCATCCTAAAGTGGTGATTGCTAAGATTCAAGGTCATGCCATAGCGGGTGGCTCAGGCTTGGCTACTGTATGCGATTTTTCATTCGCTTCCAATGTGGCTAAGTTTGGATATACCGAAGTGCGCATTGGCTTTATACCTGCCATTGTCAAGGTTTTTTTGCTAAGAAAAATAGGAGAAGGCAAGGCAAAATCTTTGTTGCTCACAGGCGAATTGATTTCTGCAGAAGAAGCTGAAAAGCAAGGCTTGATCAATCATGCTGTTGCTCCAAGTGAGTTAGAGGAGAGAGTTGCCCAATTTGCTCAAATGCTCGTTGAAAAGAACTCTGGTCAGTCAATGACCTTTACCAAGCAGATGATTGCTGAAGTGCAAAATATGAGTCTGACTGAAGGCCTTGATTATGCCGCTGAAATGAATGCGAAAGCTCGTGCTTCCGAAGATTGCCAAAAAGGAATTGGCGCCTTCTTGAATAAAGAAAAAGTGGTTTGGTAGTAATCAAACTTTTCGCCCACACTTAATTAATATCTATCTTCAATTTAATGTCTGAGGCTTTAAACATATTAAAGAAATATTGGGGCTATGGCGCCTTTAGGCCTTTGCAAGAAGACATTATTGAAGCGTCCTTACAAGGTCAGGACGTGCTGGCTTTATTGCCAACAGGAGGAGGGAAGTCAATCTGCTTTCAGGTGCCTGCCATGGTGCGTGAAGGACTTTGTATCGTCATTTCTCCCTTGATTGCTCTAATGAAGGATCAGGTGTATCAGCTTAAAAAGCGCGGTATTTCAGCCGAGTCAATTCATGCAGGAATGTCGAAAAGAGAGATTGATCACTTGCTCGACAACTGCGTTAATTCCGATGTGAAATTCTTGTATGTTTCTCCTGAGCGCCTAAGAACAGAGCTTTTTCAAGAGAGGGTAAAGATTATTCATCGGAAAAGAGGGGTGAACCTCATTGCTGTAGACGAAGCACATTGTATTTCTCAATGGGGTTATGATTTCCGTCCGGCTTATCTTGAAATAGTGTCCATTCGTGAGTTATTGCCGGAGGTGCCTGTCATGGCATTGACTGCTACTGCCACCTTAAAAGTAAAAGAGGATATTCAGGCCAAGCTTGAATTCAGGCATAAAAAGGTGTTTACGAAGAGTTTTTCGAGAGCGAATCTTTCTTATTCTGTTCGTTTCGAAGAACATAAGGAACGGAAACTGATTGAAATCCTTGAACGAATTAGGGGTTCGGCTGTGGTTTATGTGAGTTCTAGACGGCACACGAAAGAGATTGCGCATTTATTACTTCGACATAAGATCCATGCTGATTTTTACCATGCTGGATTAACCCATGAAGAGCGGAATAAAAAACAGGAAGACTGGATTCATAATCGTACCAGAGTGATTGTTTCGACCAATGCTTTTGGAATGGGAATCGATAAAGCCGATGTAAGAGTTGTGGTCCATATGGACTTGCCTGGCAATCTTGAGGCTTATTATCAAGAAGCAGGTAGGGCAGGGCGAGATGAGAAAAAAGCCTTTGGCGTCATTCTTTGCCATCAAAAGGACATTGAAGATTTAAGAGAGCGAACAAAGAATTCACTCCCAGAAGTGAAACTAATAAAGGATGTTTATCAAATGCTTGGCAATTATTATCAGTTGGCCAACGGCAGCCATCCGATGGAGAGCTTCGACTTCGATTTTCAGGTATTTTCAAAAAACTTCGATCGAAATCCTATTGAGATTTTCAATGGCATCAAGGTTTTGGAGTCTCAAGGATTGATTCTATTAAGTGAATCTTTCTATCAACCTTCACGATTGATGTTCAATATCAATCAGCGCGAAATGTATGAATTTCAGATTGCTAATGCAGTTTTCGACCCGCTCATCAAAGCGATTTTGAGATTCTATGGTGGTGAAGTATATAACAGTCCGATTGTAATTCAGGAGAACAATGTCGCAGCAGCTTTGGGGATCACGGTAGAAGTATTGAAGAAAACATTTATTCATTTAATGGAGAGAGATGTTTTAGAATATCATCCTCAAAAGGATCAGCCACAGCTTACTTTCCTTTTACCAAAAGCTTCAGTTGATCAATTGAATATTGATAGCCATCAAATTGAAAGCAGACGCAAGTTGATTTACTCGAAAATGGAAACCGTTATTGCTTATTTGCACAATGAAGACCGCTGTCGAACGCAACAATTGTTGGAGTATTTTGGGGAAATCAATTATGATCGATGTGGAGTCTGTGACAATTGCATTGAGAATAAGAAAAAAGAAGTTGAAGATAGCTTGAGGAAGAAATATCATCAGCAGATTATGAATATCATTGATGATGCTCATGATTTTGATCTAGAAAAATTAATTGATGTTTTGGCTCCTGAAAATGTAAAGGTGTTTACCACCTTGGCCTCAGAATTGATTGATCATGGGCTGTTGTATTTCGATGAGTTTGGAAAAATAAGACGTTCGAAGAAGAACATTTCAAAGCACGAGTAGTAATTCTATAAAATTTAAGCATGAGTTTTTTCGATGACGTATTTAAAAAATTATTCCCTGAAAAGCGAGTTGCTAGCAATGAGTTAATTCATGAGACTTTAGAGAGGAATGAACGAGAGTTAGAAAGCTTCGGCAAATGGGCTAGTTCAGAAGAGTCTGTTCACCTGATGGCTGAAGTTTATAATTCATATCAACTTAAGAAAAAGGGAATCACAGCGCAGCTTGATGTGCATTTGCTCGAGACTCCGTATTCTAATGGTTTTGCGATCAGTTTTAATCAAGAAAAAACGAAAGAAGAGTTCAGGAATCTCTTTGACTTGTTCAAAGAAAAAACCCTTGATTTTGGTTATAAACTGGCTCAAAAGGACAGAAGGATAATCGATAGAGAAACCTATGAAGAAGTGATAGAGAAGTGGTATCTGAAACCTCAAGCCGAACCGCTCGAAAAAAATAAATTCAATCAATTGTATGGCAATATTTTAATCGAATACGTTATGATCGATCGAAAGCCCAGTTACATAAAATTGATGGCCAATATTTATCAAGATCGTATGTATTCAACAGCCCTGGCTTTCGATGAATTAATTGAAAAGCTATTTACTTAAACTAGAAACAAATTTAAAAATGAAACTATTAACTCTCTCTCTAAGTCTATTCTTTTTGTCCTTCGGAACTGTAAGTTCAGGCTTCGATCAAATCTTCAAAACAAAATTAAAAATTACAGTAATTGATGAATTAGGCAATGTTGTGCCTGGTGCGAAGGTGACAATCTATAAGAATAAGGCAGATTATAATGCCGAGAATAACCCAGTTCAAGAGACCAAAGTCACAAATAATAAAGGTCAGGTTACTTTTAAAAAAGTAGACACAATCGACTATTACGTTTTGGCAAAAAAAGGCGAAATGGACAATGTGGGTGCGGGCGAAATTATCACGAAATTAGAAAAAGGTAAGCTTAACAAAGCAAACGTAGTGATCAGCGATGGCCTTTGAGTTAAGGCAAAAGCTAATTTCCGAGATACAGATTTATCAAAGTGATTTTTCAGAGGAGAAAGCGTACAAAATGCGCTTCCTTGATCTGTTAAAGCATGAGGATTGTTTTCATCGCTCTTTACTAACCGGACATATTACGGCTTCTGCATGGATTATCAACCAACAATGTACCGCAGTGATTCTTTTGCATCATGCTAAATTGAACAAATGGCTCCAGCCTGGAGGCCATGCCGATGGAGATGAAGATGTAAGGAATGTTGCATTGAAAGAGGCTGAAGAGGAAACTGGCATTGAAGGGTTTGAATTTATTCAATCGAAGATCTTTGATTTGGATATTCATACCATTCCAGAAAGAAAGGGAATTGCCGAACATGAGCATTTTGATATTCGGTTTTTGTTAAAGGCGCCAGAGCATGCCAAACTCATTGCAAATCACGAATCAAATCAAATTGACTGGATTTCATTCGTAAAACTTCCAGCAATGATTAGCCTAGAGAGCTCATTACTTCGTATGAATGCAAAAACGCAAAAATTTTTGTCTGTTTAGCCCGTTAAACTGAAATAAATTAACCCTGAACACTATCTTTAACCCCAATGAATTTTCCGCAAAAATCTAGTTTATTTATAGGTGTTTTAATGCTTTGGGTATTGTTTTCAGTTACTTTTTCTTTTTTACCAGAAAAGGAAA
>JBLIKG010000105.1:0-7176 GCA_047636255.1 Roseivirga sp.
ACCTCTAGTTTCATCGAATCTTTGAGCCGCTTTGATCAAACCTAAGTTACCTTCATTGATCAAATCACCCAAAGAAAGCCCTTGATTCTGATATTGTTTCGCTACGGAAACAACGAATCGCAAGTTTGCTTTAGTAAGCTTCTCCAACGCCAATTGATCCCCTTGTCGTATTCTTTGAGCAAGTGTTACCTCCTCATCTGGGGTCAAAAGATCCACCTTACCGATCTCCTGTAAGTATTTATCTAGAGATTGAGACTCTCTATTTGTTATCTGCTTACTAATCTTAAGCTGTCTCATTCAGTTATTTGTGATTTAAATTTTATAATGCGGAATCTAACATCAGGGAATCTAATAAAAGTTCCTGACTTTATAACGCCTATTAATCCTCTTTAGTTGAAGAATCTTTTTCAGGTTTTGGCAAAAGTGCTTTTCTAGAAAGTCTGTATTTACCAGTCTTCTTGTCAATTTCAACAAGCTTCACAGCAACTTCCTCGCCAACTTCCATAATACCATCCATCTTTTCTACGCGCTCCCATTTGATTTCAGAGATATGAAGTAGACCATCTTTACCTGGCATAAACTCAACAAATGCACCAAATGGCATGATTGATTTTACTTTTCCTTCATATACTTCTCCTACCTCAGGAATGGCAACAATCGCTTTAATTCTTCCTAAAGCAGCTTGCATGGCTTCCTTGTTATCTGCGAAAATAGTCACTACACCATTGTTAGCTTCTTCTTCGATAATAACAGTAGCACCAGTTGATTTTTGAATCTCTTGAACTACTTTTCCACCTGGTCCGATTACCGCACCAATTTGATCTTTACCAATGATTATTTTCTCACTTCTAGGAACATGAGGTTTGTAATCTTCTCTTGGTGCAGAAATTACTTTTTTCATTTCACCAAGAATATGAAGTCTTCCTTCTCTTGCTTGATTTAATGCTTTTTCTAAAACTTCATAAGAAAGACCATCTACTTTGATATCCATTTGACAAGCAGTGATACCTTTTTCAGTACCTGTTACTTTAAAGTCCATGTCACCAAGGTGGTCTTCATCTCCAAGAATATCAGAAAGGATAGCGTATTTACCTGTTTCAGAATCAGAAATCATTCCCATTGCAATTCCAGAAACTGGTGCAATGATCTTTACTCCTGTATCTAACAATGCCATTGTTCCTGCACAAACAGTTGCCATTGAAGACGAACCGTTTGATTCAAGAATATCAGATACTATTCTAATAGTATAAGGATTATTTTCTGGTGAAGGCAATACTTTTTTCAAAGCTCTCATGGCTAAGTTACCATGCCCTACTTCTCTTCTACCTGGACCTCTATTTGGTCTTACTTCGCCAGTTGAAAAACCTGGGAAGTTATAATGAAGAATGAATTTATTGTAGCCACTTTCAGTAGCACCATCAATCATTTGCTCATCTAACTTAGTACCTAAAGTACAAGATGTGATTGATTGAGTTTCTCCTCTAGTGAAAACTGCAGATCCGTGTGCTGAAGGCAGATAATCTACTTCGCCCCAAATTTGTCTAATTTCAGTAAAATCTCTACCATCTAATCTCTTTTGGCTATCCAAAACGAAATTTCTTGCAGCTGATTTATGTATTTTCTTGAAGTATTGGCTCAATAAAAACCCATTATGCCCATGATCTTCTGGAAGTGATTCGATCCAAGTCGTTTTGATAGCTTTTATATCAGCGCTTCTGATTGACTTATCAGCAGTTTGTTTCGCAACTGATGCGTAAAGTTGATCATAAAGTTCAGACTTCATTTTATCATAAAGCTCTAAATCAGATTTTTCGTGGTTGTATTCACGTTTTTCTGTTTTACCAGCTTCAATAGACAATTCGATTTGTGCCTGACACTGAATTTTAATGGCATCATGTGCAATTTTCATTGCTTCAAGCATATCGGCTTCTGAAGCTTCGTTCATTTCACCTTCTACCATCGTAATATTGTCGATAGAAGCCGCGACTATAATATCTAAGTCAGACTCTAAAGCAATTGCCTTACTTGGATTTACCTTGAATACTCCGTTGTGTTTTACAACTCTGGCTTCAGAAATAGGTCCATTAAATGGGATATTTGAAACGGCAATGGCGGCAGAAGCAGCCAAAGCAGCTAATGAATCAGGCATAACATTCTCGTCATGAGAGATCATAGAGATCATCACTTGAGTGTCTGCATGGAAATCATCTGGAAATAAAGGGCGTAGCGCTCTATCTACTAATCTACTAATCAATATCTCGTGATCAGATAATCTACCTTCTCTTTTCAAGAATCCGCCAGGTATTTTACCTGCAGAAGCGAATTTCTCTTGATAGTCTACTGACAAAGGAAGGAAATCAACATCTTCTTTAGCATCCTGAGATGCGACAACAGTTGCGAGTAACATCGTGTTACCCATTCTTACGACAACCGAACCATCGGCTTGTTTTGCTAGTTTACCCGTTTCAATCGTAATGATTTGTCCATCAGGCATTTCGATGGTTTTTGTAATTACATTCAGCATAAATAATTTTTATATAACAGCGTGGGGAAGTTTTAAGCTTACTAACAGAACTTAAAGAAAGAAAAGAAGGGAATTCGATGAACTCCCTTCCTATAATTAGTTGTATTACTTACGTAAACCAAGTTCTGCGATAATCGCTCTATATCTTTCGATATCATTCTCGTAAAGATAATCCAGCAATCTTCTTCTTTTACCTACTAATTTAAGTAATCCCGTTCTTGAAGAGTGATCTTTTTTATTGCTCTTCAAGTGGTTCGTGAGGTGAAGGACACGGAAGGTAAAAAGCGCAATTTGCGACTCAGGTGAACCTGTATCGCTTTTTGACTTTAACCGACCATGATTCTCAAACAACTCCGCTTTCTTCTCATTTGATAAATACATGCTTAGCTAAAATTTAATAGTATAACTTAAAACAGCCGCAAAGGTAACTTATAAGCTGCTATCAAACAAGTTAGGCCGTTTTTAATTGTTTCTTCTTTGTAAATTGTTTCTTAATTCTTTCCCAAAAAGCAACGTAGAAGTCTGCTTCAAAAAGTCGTGCATCATTTCTGGCTTGCCTCAGAAAGAAAAGGCCGAATGGAAACAATATGATGTTGGACATCCACATCGCTAAAATCGGATCAACAATGCCTTGCTTACCCCACTTATCCCCCATAGTATTAAGTGTGTAAAAAATCAAAAAGAAAATAACAGAAACGATTACGGGTAAACCTAAACCACCTTTTTTAATAATGGCGCCAATGGGTGCCCCTATTAAAAACATTATCAGACAGGCAAAGGAGCGCGCAATCTGCTGACTTCTGGTAACCTTAAATTTATCTCTATCCCTTTCGATGGTATCAAGCGTACTGATACTAGCCTTGAAAGTCGTTGTATTGGAACGTGCATTACTCACTGCTGTATTCATGATGGACGTTCTTCTTATTTTAGAATCATAATACTGGGCTATCTTTTTTAAAACCTCAGCTTCAGTGAGCACTTTTGGTTTCTCTACTTTTTTCGCTTCAATTTTCACTTCATCCACTCTTGAGACCGTATCGATGCTTTTTTCAGAAAGCACCTTTTCACTTTTAACCACTTTGATACTTTTTATACCCGCATATTGTGGTGCAGATGTGATTGTACTATCCGTAGCATTTCTAGCTATGGACGCCTTTTTTCTTCGATCTTGCCGTATAGAATCACCAAAAGCCCTTTCGCTTTCCATTTCTTGCGGAAGTCCAACTGACTTCACAGTATGAAACTTAAATGTATTGCCAACATCTCTAAATAAGCGACTTCTCGCATTAAGTATATCTAAACTCATAGAGTCTATACCTAATTTGAGGTCGTTACGAGTTTGTACTAAACGGCTTCTTCTGAAAAGCTTTTCGTCCGTATCTCCCATGTCGAAAGACGATAAATCAAAAATGATTTTACTCTCGCTAAACTTGTTTCTGATGAACTGACCTCCATCAAGTTTTTCGCGATAATTCTCATTACCACTTTCTGCGTATTTAACCCCATTATAAAGTTCGAGCGCCAAATACCTTTGATTCATAAAAGAGTACATTCTTCCTGAATCTGCTAGAATCACTTCTTTGTTACCACGAACATCTCGATTTGTGTGATCATAGATAATGATGTCTCTGAGGCGTTCATCGCCAACTTTTTCGTTGACTTTAATGCTATATCCCGGAATTCCTCCATAGAAAACCCCTTGCTTAATATCCAAAGCAGGTTTTTTCGTTCGCATATCCCACAAAAGACTGTAGGTCTTTAGGTTCGTTCTGGGTACGAGTTGAGTATTCGAATAATAGGTAAATCCTGTAAGAAATAGAACGAAGATAAATATAGAAGCAAGTGATCTGATGAGAGAAATGCCCGAACTCTTCACTGCTGTAAGCTCAGAGTGCTCTCCTAAATTACCGAAAGTCATGATCGAACTAAGGAGTACTGCTAATGGAAATGCATCTGGCGATGCCGAAATAGAGAAATAAGTAATGAGTTCGCCAAAAATTGAAAAACTCAATCCCTTCCCCATGATTTGATCGAAGTACTTTAATAAAGTAACTAATAGTAGAATAAAGTCTACAACAATCAGGGTCAGAAGAAAGGGCCCTATAAAAGACCCGAAGACTAGTTTATCAATTTTCTTCACTCTCAGCATCGCGCGGATTTGACAACAAAGATCATGCCTTCGTACTCTTAAAGCAAACTATAAACAATGTTTAAGGCATTTTACCCTCCAATAATTTCCTTGAGGCTGTGGACAATATTTTCCCAAAGGTCTTGCTGCTCTTCTGGATCGTCTAAATCAGAGTAATCTGTTATTTGAAGAAAAACTGATTGAGTCAATTCACTTAGCATCAAGCGAAGCTCTATATAGTTAGGGTCACCTTCATCTTCTTCTGCTACAGGCAGAAACTCGAATTTTACAAAATGATTAGTTTTTTGGGCTGCCTTTGTTGCTTTGTGTTCTTCGTCATCCCATAAAAAACTGTAGACCTTATCCTCGTTAATGTTTACATCTTCTGCAAACCATTGCGCCAAACCACTAGCGGTACTTAGATAAGGAAAAAGCATTTTAGTGGAAGCATTCACTTCAAACTCGGTTACAAACTTATTTTTTGCCATAGTTTAAAAAAATCTTGATTCGATCAATATAGAATTAAAAAGGGAATACCACAAACCAAAGTTTTTGTTGTGAATTCTATCCTGTCAACTAATAAACAATTAATTAAAATTTCCAAAAGCTCCTTCTTTTAAAATAAAAGTAGGGCTAAGGCTGAATTTGCATAAAATTCTTCAGAATCCTGTTGTATTTTCCTTTTTCTAATTCGTATGTTTGCACTCCGAATTTCAGGCGAGGTAGCTCAGTTGGTTAGAGCGCAGGATTCATAACCCTGAGGTCACGGGTTCAACTCCCGTCCTCGCTACCAAATATCAAACCACTTCATAATAAAATGGAGTGGTTTTTTTATGCCATTTCTAGCGATTCCACTTTTCAAATTTTAAGAGCAAAGAATTAGTAGACCGTAAAATTAAATTTGTTTTATAAATTGATTATCAGTACATTATACTTCTTTAATAATAATTTACCAAATTTAAATATTATAGATATATGAATTTTCGGGGGGCAAAAGTGCCTGATTCACCCAAAGGTGTACATCAATACAGGCCTGTTACAGATTACATGACGAAGGAGGTTATCTCTTTTCGACCAGACCAAAGCATATCAGATGCAATGGATGTATTTTTAGATCAAAAAATTTCTGGTGCACCGGTCATTGACGAGAATGGAAAAATCGTTGGCGTACTTTCTGAAATAGATTGTTTAAGAATCATGGTTGACGAAGCTTATCATAATCTTCATCACGGTAAAATTACCGTTTCGGAATACATGAGTAATAATGTATCCACTATTTCAATGGATATGGATGTGCTCGATTGTGCTCAGAAATTTTTAAGAACTCATTACAGAAGGTTTCCTGTAGTTGATATTAACGGTAAACTCAAGGGACAAGTAAGTAGAAGAGACATTCTTCAAGCGACAAGAGATTTAAAAACTTCAACTTGGTGATCAGTAGGATCACCAAGCATCTTTCCATTCAGGATGCTTTAGTATTGTTGCCTTGGCAAAGGGGCAAAGAGGCAACATTTTGATTTTCTTATTGCGAACTAACTCCACAGCATACTTTACCAATTCTAGCCCTACTCCTTTTCCTCTTAAGCTGTCATCTACATCCGTGTGGTCTATAATGATCATTCCCAAACCTGCTTTCGAGTAAGTCATTTCCGCAAGTCGTTTACCCTCTACTTCGTAATAAAAGCTACCCTTTGTTTCGGTTTCTTGATTTTGAATCAGTATATCCATATTGATTATTTTGAAGCGATGAGTAGAACCTCGACTAAAATATATAAAATCACTGAGGTGAACAACGTTAAACCAAAGGCTGAAAACAAAAAAAGCCCCGATAAATCGGGGCTTTTTGCGGAATGGACGGGACTCGAACCCGCGACCTCCTGCGTGACAGGCAGGCATTCTAACCAGCTGAACTACCACTCCAATATCTTTTAAATACTGCCCTTTCGTTTAAGGTGATGCAAAAGTAGTATACTGTTTGCGATTTACAAACATACTTAAGCAAAAAAACACGCCTATTTTTTAAAATAAAGCCGAAGTCTTTGGCCATGAGCTAAATATGCTAATTAATAATTTGCCACAAACCCCAAAATGGTACTTTAATTTACGTCTCATTGAGCAAATAATGACTATTCAGAAATACAAATTCGAAAAATGTATGTTTGTCTTTTCCAAAAGGCATTGTCATCGAGCGTCCTTTTGGCTAATTTGTCAATACTTATCAACTCACCCTATGAAAAAACTATTGAAATTCTTACCGATCACTTTAGCTATTTTAATTTGTTTCTCAAATGAAATGAGATCTCAAGTCTCTAATCAACTTGAGATGCTAGACATCTTTAATTTGGAATACGTTTCCGATCCTCAAATTTCACCTAATGGGCAAAAAATCATCTACGTCCGTAATTTCTCGGATATAATGACCGACAGGAACCTTTCGAACCTTTGGATTGCCAATTTTGATGGCTCTCAAAATCGTCCTTTGATGACTGGTGAACAAAATGATCGCTCGCCTCGATGGTCACAT
>JBLIKG010000106.1:0-7163 GCA_047636255.1 Roseivirga sp.
TTTCCGAGCCGGGCTCTCTACCAGCAGGCAAAAGCTCAATCCTTACTAAGGTACCTTTAGCACCTCTAATCTGCCCAGCAACTTCATCAGATCTCCATCCTACTACATCCACCATTTCACCGCTTGCTCCTTGAGCAATTCCAACTACACGGTCATCAAGGTTAATTTGACCGCTAAGAAACGCGGGGCCGCCTGGTCGTAATTCTACTATTTTGGTGAAGTCGTTATCTTGCTGTAACGTAGCACCAATACCTTCCATGGTTTTAGTGCTCTCGCGTTGAAAATCTTCTGCATTTCGTGGAGAGAAATAATTGGTATGTGGATCAAAAGCTTCAGTCACCGAATTCATCAAAATTTCGAAGACATCATTGCTATTGTATTTATCGACATTTCCTTTGAAGCGCTCATATCTGGTTTTCAATAACTCCGAAATCTTAGCATCTTCAGATCCACTGAGCTTTGAGGTCAATGCCTGACTTTTGATTATTTTTCTCCAAAGTTCATCTTGTTCGGCCTGAGTTTGTGGATAAGGCGCCTTTTCTCTATCAAGTTCAAAACTCTCATTTTTTGAAAAGTCAAAAGGTTGCGCGGCAATTTTCAGCGTATAATTCAAACGTTCTTCGACCCGCCTCTTATAAATATTGAAAATGTAAAAAGCAGGAACCAGATTTCCTTTCTTCAAATCCTCATCAAAAGCAAATCGGTATTTTTGAAAGGACTTTATATCGGAAGCTAAAAAGTAGTTCTTGTTGCCATCTAGTGACTCTAAATAGTTGTCTAGGATAACCGAAGACAACGAGTCATTTAAATCGATATCCCTATAATGGAAGTAATCCAAAATTTGGGTGACCATTACCGCCTCTTTAATATGTTCAGCTTTTGGCTGAATATAAATTGTAGAGTCCGATTGTACAGATGCAAATATTTTGGGAATGCCAAAAATAAGCAGAGCTGGAAGGATAAAAATATTACTAAATAATTTCATAAAAACACGTGGTTTCGATCTCATAAAAAACTTGAAAGAGAGAATTCCTAAAACTAACGAAAATCAAAGATTTAAGGGATTAACGATTATCAAATTTACGATGATCAACAATTATACCCATTCTAAAGAAATAGGTTGTTGTTCAAGGAGACTATACTGTTAAACTTTGCTAAAATTTCATTTTATTGGTCAAAGTAAATCATTCACCCGATCAAACATTGACTTCTGATCAAGCGCACTTTCGATCTGTTTGATATTGCTTAAAAAGGATGAAGCACTTTCTTCAATAAGCCTGTCATTAGCGATTTGAACCTTTTCCCAAATGGGCTCCATTTGATTCACAAGACTTAAGCCTGACTCACTTAGTTTGAGCATTCTCTTGCGCTGGTCGGCATCATCTTTTGACTCGATTACTAATTTCCTCTTCACCAAAACATTAGCCACTTGATTAACGGCAGGATGGGTTTGCTGAAGCATCTGGGCTAATACTGTTACTGCCAATTCATCACCATCTTTTAATGCGTATATGACCGCAAACCATCTGGGCTCAAAATCGAAATCAGAGGCTTTGTAAATTGCAGCCACATCTTTGGCCAATCGCTCACTTAAGTTTTTGAGGCGGGTAGCCAGCGCGAGACTATCCAATTCCTCAATAATATTTCTTTCCAATTAATTTTTCTTTTTTGGGGCAATAATAGGGACTGCCTTGGTCCTGATTAATTCATTTAATGCTTTGATCTGATTTTCGACATTCGAAATTTTCTCAATGACCTGAGTGAATTCAAACTGCAAATCTTTGACTCTTCGCTTGTGCCCATCCGTAACTGGAGGCTCAATGCCGTCAATCGTTCCATAGATGTGCAGTAAGCTAACTTCTAGCTTGTTCGGAAAGTTGATCACATCCTGAAAAGTCTTCTGCTTTGGCTGCACCATTTTGTCTTCGGTGGCATCAATCTCACCAATCAAACGATCAATCTCTTCAAAGATTTCAGGATAATCATCTTGCGACATCCTTGACTTCAAATCGTTAAGCTGTGTTCTGATGGATCTTAATTCATTTGCCTTCTCTTGGACATTAACGATCATTTTTCTCACTGTGAGCAAAAGCTCTTGCTGCACTCTAAAGTCTTCAGCAGTAGCAGACCAACGTGGATCGATTTTAACCTCTAGCTCTTTCGTAATGGTTTGATCGCCATAGCTGAAACTTACTGAGTATTTGCCTGGAGCCACTTTATGTCCGCCAGCTCCAAGGCCAACAAATACGCCATCCACACCATCAAAATTGGCCTGAGTCAAATCCCAAGTAAGGCGATTCATCCCAGATTTTTTGGTGATTTTTTCTTGCTTGTCTTTGCTATCAGAAGCATAGCTTCTAACCACCTGTCCATTGGCGTTTTTGAATTCCACCTTTAAGGCTACCGAATCCACATTCTCCTTCAAATAATAAAGGATTGAAAACCCAGGATATGGATTTTGACCAACGGAAGCATCGTTTGATCGACCTGCATTATCGCGAATAGCAATATTAGGCTCGTACACATAGAAGCTACTTTTGCTTGCCTCAGCCAATTCATGCAATGGACTCAAATTATCCATGATCCAAAAAGCACGACCTTGAGTCGCTACTAGTAAATCATTCTGATGCACCTTCAAATCTGTAATCGGTACAATTGGTAAGTTCCTTTGAAATTTGCTCCATTGCGCACCACCATCAAATGAAATATAAAGGCCTAACTCTGTACCTGCATATAACAAATCTTTCTTCTTTGGATCTTCTCTCACCACACGCAAATGAGCATCTGCGCCAATGCCATTCACGATTCTTTTCCAAGTTTGACCAAAATCTGTCGATTTGAAAATATGTGGAGTGAAGTCGTTGAATTTATAGCGAGTATAAGCCACATAGACCGTTCCCGCTGTATGAGGAGAAACCTCGATTTGGTTGACCATTCCTTCTTCCAAATTAGGAGGCGTAATGTTGATCCAATTCTTTCCACCGTCCTTCGTGATATGGACCAAACCATCATCAGAGCCTGTGTAAATTACATTGGCATCGAATGGAGATTCGGCCACATAATAAATCGTATGATAGATTTCACCACCAGCACCTTCGTTGGTAATTGGGCCACCGCCCCAGCCTATAGTGGTTGTATCATTACGAGTTAAATCTGGGCTAATTTCCTCCCAAGTAATACCTCTGTTAGAGGTCTTTAATAACTTATTTCCACCATGATAAATCACTGAAGGATTATGAGAGGAAGCAATAATTGGTGCATTCCAGTTAAATCTATATTTCAAATCTCTTGGGTTTGAACCAAGACCTTGAAATGGATAGGCCATTACATCTTTGGTCAGTTTGGTTTTTGAATTCCACTCATCAATGATTCCTTGATAGCAACCTGAATAAACATATTTAGGGTCGTTTGGATCGAAAGCAGAATAGGCACTTTCGCAACCTCCTACTGGATAAAAATCATCCCCTTCAATACCGCGTCCGTCTGCTCTTGAAGGAATCGACACGGAACTATTGTCTTGTTGACCACCATACAAGCGATAAGGAAATTGGTTATCTGCATTCACTCTATAAAACTGTGCAGTCGGCTGATTGCTTTGTCTCGACCAATCTTGACCGCCATTGATAGAAACATTCGCGCCACCATCGTTGGCGTTTATCATGTATTGTGGATGCACTGGGTTTACCCAAGTTTGGTGATTATCTCCATGGGGAGTATTCAGATTTACGAAAGTCTTTCCTCCATCAGTTGATTGCACTAAGGGAGCATTCATGATATAAACAGATTCAGCATCTGTTGGGTGTGCTAAAATGTGCATATAATACCAAGAACGAGCTCTTAATAAGCGATCTGGATTGATCAAGCTCCATGATTTTCCACCATTGTCTGAACGATACAAACCACCTTCTTCTGCTTCAATAATTGCCCAAACCCTGTCTGGATTAGCACGAGAAACCGAGATTCCCATTTTACCTAAAACTCCTTTTGGCAATCCTTTGCTCATTTTCTCCCAAGTATCGCCACCATCAACTGACTTGTACAATCCACTTCCTGGCCCACCACTTTGTACTTTCCAAGGGAAACGTCTGTGGTCCCAATAGGCTGCATAAATGATTCTTGGATTGGTCATGTCCATGCTCAAATCACTTACGCCTGAGTTTTCATCCACGTAGTGAACTTTGTTCCATGTCTTACCACCATCTGTGGTTTTATAGATTCCGCGATCTTCAGTTGCTCCATAAGGACTGCCCTGAGCGGCAACAATTACCACATCCGAATTGTCTGGATGTACCGCGATTTTAGAAATCTGTCTTGTTTTTTCTAGGCCAATATGTTTCCAAGTTTTTCCACCATCGGTAGACTTGTACATTCCGTCCCCATGCGAAGTCATTACGCCACGAACAGGTGCTTCACCCATGCCGACATACACCACATTCGGATCAGATTCTGAAACGGTAATTGCTCCAACTGAAGCAGTATTAAAAAAGCCGTCAGAAACATTTTTCCAGCTTTCACCTGCATCGTCAGTTTTCCAAACGCCACCCGTAGCGCCCATAAAATAGGTCATAGGATCTTGCACCACACCCGCAACTGCGGTTGCCCTGCCACCACGAAATGGCCCAATATTCCGAAATTCCATGGCATTATAAAGGGCTGTATCGTAACTGGTAGTCACGGTTGGAGTAGTGTTACTTTTTCTTCTTTGGGCATTGCCAGTTTGAATAAACAAGCATAAACTTAATGCCAAGGCAGCAAGTGGTTGAAGGATTCTCATGGTTTGAATTTAAGGTTGATTGAAAGATAAGCACAAGCTTCAATAAAAACCAAGGCTATGTGACGAACGAACTTTTGTATATTCATGGCTAAATCAAGAATCATGGCTTTTAGAATTAAATACCTTTTCCTACTTCTGGCATTTTTATCCTTTTCCGCTTGCGAAGAAGAAGACGATGATGACGACAATGAATCCGTTACCGAAGAAGTAATTCGTTTCGAAAGAGAAGGGTCTTCGATTTTAAAAGGAGTGAAAATACCTGCCGGAAAAAGCATGTACTTTGCCAGTGGCATGGTGGCTGATGTGAAGGATGTAAGCAAGCCTGAAGGCGACCGTGCAAGACTTGGCAATACATATGAGCAGAGCGTCAGCACCCTAAAAAGAATTGCAGAATACCTGGGTGAAGAAGGGCTAAGTCTTAAAGATGTGGTGGCCATGAAAGTTTATGTAGCACCAGACCCGGAGAACGGAAACAAACCAGATTTTGATGGTTGGTTTAAGGCCTATGGCGAATACTTCGGGACAACAGATAATCCAAACAAAGTAGCCCGTTCCACGATTGGCGTATTTACCTTAGTAGACCCAAATAAGTTTATTGAGGTAGAAGTGAGAGCGGTTTATCCGTAAAAGCTTTACTCTCAGATATCAAACAACAAATAGAAATTGAATAACAAAAGTTATAAAATGAAAAAACTAACCCTCCTACTTTTTAGCCTTTTGGCGATCAGCCTTCAGGCCCAAACTTACAATGAATACGAATTGTCCTTCGATAATGCGGTGCATCATGAAGCCAATGTCAAAATCAAATTCGCTAACCTTGAAAACAAGGTGCTTGAGGTAAGAATGAGCAGAAGCTCTCCGGGCCGCTATGCCGTGCATGAATTCGCTAAAAACGTGTATTCAGTAAAAGCCACGGATAGCAAGGGAAACCCGCTTTCAGTGACTCGCGCAAATCCTTATCAGTGGGATGTTGCCGGACATGACGGCACTGTAAATTTTGAGTATACCCTCTATGCCAACAGGGCTGGCGGTACTTATTCAGGTATTGACGATACTCATGCTCACTTAAATATGCCAGCGACTTTGGCTTGGGCAAGAGGCCTAGACCAAAGACCTGTAAAAGTGAAGTTCAACCTGCCTAAAAACGGAAATTGGAAGGTAGCCACTCAGTTAAAGCCCATGGAAAATGGCGTTTATTATGCGCCAGACACCTACTATTTAATGGACAGCCCAACTGAAATCGCTGACCTTTTTATCAGAGAAAGAAAGGTGGGCAACCAAACCATCCGTTTGGCACTGCACAAACATGGCACTACCGACAAAGAAGTAGATCGCTATTTCGATGAGTTGATGGGGATTGTTGAGCAGCAAAGAGCTGTTTTTGGTGAATTGCCAAGCTATGATTTTGGTGAATACGTTTTCCTTTCTTGCTATATGCCGAATGCCAGTGGCGATGGAATGGAACATAGAAACTCGACTTATGTAGTCAGTGATTTACCTGTAGAAAGACCTTTAGCCGCGACATCAATGGGAACCATTTCGCATGAGTTTTTTCATTGTTGGAATGTAGAGAGAATCCGCCCGAAATCGCTTGAACCTTTTAGTTTTGAAGACGCCAATATGAGCGGTGAACTTTGGTTTGCCGAAGGTTTTACCAGCTATTACACCGCTTTAATGCAAGCTCGTTCGGGAAGTATTACTGGTGATCAATATGTTCGCGGTTTAGGCGGAAGTGTCGGTTATGTGATGAATGCTACAGGCAGGAATTATAACAATCCAATCCAAATGAGTTATCAAGCGCCTTTTGTGGATGCTGCTACTTCGATTGATCCTACCAACCTGAGCAATATCTTCATCAGCTATTATACTTATGGATCAGTGCTCGGATTGGCGCTCGACATGTCCTTGCGTACCATGGACAATGGCAAAAACCTCGATGATTATATGAAGCATGTTTGGGAAAGCCATGGTAAGCCAGAAATTCCATATACCGTTCGCGATTTGCAAGCTCGCCTAGCAGAATACGCTGGAGAAAGCTTCGCCAATGACTTTTTCGGTAAGTATATTTTCGATAGCCAAGCCCCTGATTTTGCAGGACTATTCGAAAAAATAGGTGTGAATTTCCAGAATACAGGAGCTGGAAAAGCAAGCTTAGGTGGAAATATCCGCAAGCAACAAGAAGGCTGGCAGCTTACAAGCAACGCGAGTGTTGGCTCAGCTATTTACAAAGCCGGAGTTGAAGTCGAAGATGTAATCTTAAGCATTGCGGGTACTGAACTCAAAGACGATTCAAATATCAACGCAATATTAGCTACCCACAAACCAGGAGATACCATTGAGATCAAATTCAAAAAAATGTGGGGCGATGAAAAAACTGCTATACTAGCTT
>JBLIKG010000107.1:0-7160 GCA_047636255.1 Roseivirga sp.
ACAGTTTTTTCACGGGAGTATCTGAAGGTACAATTGGCGCAGATCGCATCATTAAAATGCTCGATGTACACGAAGGCAGACTCGTGGTTGAAGAAAAAGGGATCTACAGCATAGAAAATTTCTTGAGTGCTCGAAGGCTGATGTACTGGCAAGTTTACCTACATAAAGCCAGTGTAAGTGCCGAAAAAATGCTCATCGCTATCATAAAACGAGCACGCAAAATCTACAAAAAAGATAACTCCACTTTCAGCAGCCCTGCTCTTGGCGTGTTTTTGAAAGAACAGATTGGCATTGAAAAATTCGCTGAAGATCCAACGGCACTAGAAGCTTTCCTGCAACTTGATGATTATGACATTTGGGGAGCTATAAAAATATGGGTTCATCATGAAGACCCAATTCTTTCAAAACTTTGCTTAATGTTACTCAATCGACAGCTTTTTAGAATAACCATCTCGAACGAAGCCCCGAGCAAAGAACAGATCAATGAAGACAAAGCGAAAATCCAAACTCATTTCAAATTGGAGCCGAAAGACGTTAAATACTTCTATTCTTCTGGACAATTGAGCAATAACGCGTACATGGCTTCTGATAAAGAGATCCTAATTCTATCTAAAAATGGAATCGTACGTGGAGTAACTGAAGCAGCAGATTTACCTAACATTAAGGCGATGAGCAAAATCGTACGCAAATACTATCGATGCTGGCCAAAAGACATATCTTTGTGACACCCAAAATTTTATGAATGGAATTATCAGTACAGCAAGTTGCCCAACTTCTTGATGGCAAAGTAGATGGAGATGGTTCACAGTTGGTGAATCGCTTAGAAAAAATAGAAGAAGCAACCACAGGAAGCATCGCTTTTTTGGCCAATCCAAAATACACAGAGTACATTTACAGCACAAAGGCAAGCGCCATTATCGTAAAATCCGACTTGGAATTACGTACCCAAATCACGCCTGCACTCATTCGAGTTGAAGATCCTTATTCTAGCTTTTCTAAGTTGCTTGAAGAATATCAAAAAATGATGGCGGTAGAAAAGACAGGCATTGAACAACCTTCCTTCCAAGCTAAATCGAGCCATACTGGTGAGAATGTCTATTTGGGTGCGTTTTCTTATTTGGGTGAAAACGTCAAGATTGGCAAAAACACTAAAATTTATCCGAACTGTTTCATTGGAGATAATGTAGAAATTGGTGACGGCACTATTTTACATGCGGGTGTAAAGGTTTATGCGAAATGTAAAATTGGAAACCATTGCAAACTGCATTCAGGTGTGGTAATTGGCAGTGAAGGTTTTGGATATGCGCCTCAACCCGATGGCACTTTCAAAGCAATCCCCCAAACTGGCAATGTGATACTTCATGATTATGTAGATATTGGAGCAAATACAGTAATCGATTGCGCTACAATGGGCTCAACCATCATTAACCAAGGTGTCAAAGTTGATAATTTAGTGCAAATCGCTCATAACGTTGAAATTGGAAAGAATACGGCCATCGCTTCGCAAGCAGGAATATCAGGCAGTGCAAAGATTGGAGAAAACGTAATGATTGGTGGCCAAGCTGGAATTACCGGTCATTTAAGTATTGCTGATAAAGTAATAATAGGGCCACAATCTGGCGTACCAAAAACCATTAAAGAACAAGGTATTTTCACTGGTACTCCGATTATGGACCATAGGGATTTCTTAAGAGTAAGTATTGCATTAAGAAGGCTTCCAGAATTGATCAATAGAGTGACTCAACTAGAAAAAAAGAGTTAAATTTGTCGAATTTTTGTATACAAAATGAAGAATAAACAACATACGATCAAAGAACCGGTAACGGTATCAGGCGTAGGTTTACATACGGGGGTAATTTCAAACATGACTTTCGTCCCCGCTCCTCCTAACCACGGGATTAAATTCCAAAGAACAGATCTTCAATTTCAGCCCATAGTGGATGCTGATGTTGATTATGTTGTTGATTTATCCAGAGGCACAACTATTGAGCACAATGGTGCAAGAATCAATACGGTTGAACATACTTTGGCCGCTTTGGTAGGTCTGGAAATAGACAATGTGCTTATCCAATTAGATGGGCCTGAGCCTCCGATCATGGATGGTAGCTCAAGAATGTTTATTGATGCCATCGACACAGTTGGAACTACAGAGCAAAATGCCCTTAGGAATTTCTTCGAGGTAACAGAAAGTATTCGTTATAAAGATCCAACACGCGATGTCGAAATAGCAGCACTTCCGCTTGACGATTTCAGAGTGACTGTAATGGTGGATTATAATTCACCTGTATTAGGAAGCCAGCATGCCTCATTAAATCATATTAGCGATTTCAAAAAAGAAATTTCTTCAAGTAGGACCTTCTGCTTTCTTCATGAGTTAGAAATGCTCTACAAAAACAACCTTATTAAAGGTGGTGATTTGAACAACGCCATTGTAATTGTAGATAGAGTGGTGAAAGATGACGAACTGGACTATTTGGCTAGTTTATTTAATAAGCCAAAAGTACATGTAAGGAAAGAAGGTATTCTCAATAATGTCGAGCTACGCCATAAAAATGAGCCTGCTCGTCATAAACTTTTGGATGTCGTTGGAGATTTAGCCCTTGTAGGAAGGCCCATAAAAGCACAAATCCTAGCAGCTCGTCCAGGACATGCGGCAAATGTAGCTTTTGCGAAAAAGCTCAAAAAGGAAATGATGGCTACAAAAAATTCTGCACCTGTTTATGATCCTAAGCTGGAACCAGTGATGGATATCAATCAGATCATGCAAATTTTGCCACATCGCTATCCGTTTTTATTGATTGATAAAATCATTCATTTGGATGATACAATGGTGGCAGGAATTAAAAATGTCACAATGAACGAACACTTCTTTTTAGGGCATTTTCCAGGAAACCCTGTAATGCCAGGCGTTTTACAAGTTGAAGCAATGGCTCAAATTGGAGGCATCCTAGTGTTAAATACCGTTCCAGATCCAGAAAATTATACACCTTATTTCTTAGGCATTGACAGATGTAAATTTAGAAAAATGGTGATCCCAGGGGATACCCTTAAATTTAAATGTGAACTCACCGCGCCCATTAAAAGAGGAATTGCTCAAATGAATGGGACGGCTTATGTTGGAAATACATTAGTTTGTGAGGCATCTATGACAGCTCGAATCGTTAGAAATCAATGAATCAACCTTTAGCCTACATCCACCCCGAAGCTAAAATAGCACGAAACGTGGTGATTGAACCATTTGTAACCATAAGTAAAAACGTGGTGATTGACGAGGGGACATGGATTGGCCCTAACGTTACCATCATGGAAGGTGCACGAATTGGCAAGAATGTTAAAATATTTCCTGGAGCTGTAGTTTCGGCTGTTCCGCAAGATTTAAAATTCGGTGGAGAGGATACTACCCTTGAAATCGGAGACAATACAGTAATTAGAGAATGTGTAACCCTTAACCGTGGCACACATGCTACTAATTCAACTAAAATTGGTAAAGACTGCCTCATCATGGCCTATACTCACGTGGCTCATGACTGCGTAATTGGTGATAATTGTATCCTAGTAAATGCGGTGCAACTGGCTGGTCATGTAACCATTGAAGATTGGGCAATCATTGGTGGAGCAGCAGCTGTGCATCAATTTGTGAAAATCGGAGCCCACACCATGGTTTCTGGTGGTTCACTGGTTCGCAAAGACGTCCCACCCTTTACCAAAGCAGGTAGAGAACCATTGAGTTATGCTGGCATTAACTCTGTTGGTTTAAGAAGAAGAGGTTTTGCCAATGAAAAAATCGCTGAAATTCAAGAAGTGTATCGTTATATATTCTTGAAAGGCCTTAACAATTCAAAAGCCTTAGATTTACTTGAGCTTGAAATGCCGCCATCTAAAGAAAGAGATGAAATCATAAATTTCTTTAGAAGCTCAGATCGAGGCGTTATGAAAGGCTATACGGCTAGATAATAATGGTCATTGAAGTTGAAAAACTCGGAAAAAAATATGCTAAGGAGTGGATTTTCAGAAATCTTAACGCTCGCTTTGACTCCAAGTTTTCATACGCCATCACTGGGCCGAATGGAAGTGGCAAATCTACTTTAATTCAGATTTTAAGCGGAGCATTTCTTCCAACAGAAGGTTCAATCAAATACACCTTACAAGACAAAAATATTGCTGAAGAGGAAATCTATCCTCATTTAGATATTATTACACCTTATTTAGAATTGATAGAAGAATTCAGTTTAGAGGAGTTTTTAACTTTTCATTTCAGATTTAAGAAATTAAAATCTGGTTTGACACTGAATGACTTTATATCTCTAGTATACCTTGAAAATGATCGATCAAAATTGATCCAGAACTTCTCAAGCGGGATGAAACAAAGGTTGAAGTTGGGCTTGACATTTTTCTCTGAAAGTAAAATTTGTTTACTAGACGAACCTACCTCAAACCTAGATGAACAAGGAATTGCTTGGTATTTAAAACACGTAGAGGCAATTTTGAGAGATAAACTCGTTATCATAAGTTCGAATCAATTAAGGGAATATGATTTCTGCGATAACATAATTCATATTCCAGATTTTAAGTAAAATCTGAAGAAGAAAATCAATGTTTGAGCAATTATGATTATTATTGAAATTAAAATATAGCTGCATGTTGAAAACAAAAAAAATAGCCCTTTTAGCCATTACATTGGTCTTCATAGTAATGTTCTCTTGCAAAGATAAGAAAGGCACTGACCCTCTTACTCCAGAAGAACAAAGATTAGTTGACTTGGTTGGCTCAACTGGCATTACTTATACAGCAAGTGCTATCACCTTCGAGGGCTCACCTGCCACTGGCTTTGATAATTTCAGCCTAACATTGAGAGGTAATGAGACAAGTAAAACTTATTCTACTCTTGATGGAGACCCGGTATTTAGTGCCTCTGGCACTTGGGATTTCAATGGTACAAATCTTAATCAGATTATCATTGATAGTAATACATCGAACGTGTTTAATATTACCAGTTTCGATGCAACTGCTGGCACCTTTACCATTACAGTGAATTTTGTCGCGAATGGCGGTGTTGCTGCGGGTACAGCTAGCACGAATGGTACTTATGTGTTCAACCTTGTCAAACAATAAATAAAAAATTATTAAAAGTAAAAGGCCAATTCAGATAATCTGAATTGGCCTTTTTTTTATGGAAAAGGGATTATAAAACTAGCCAAGAGCCACTACTCCTGGTAATTCTCTCCCCTCCATATACTCTAAAAGTGCTCCACCACCGGTCGATACATAAGAAACATCATCTCCATGCCCCATTGAATTGACGGCTGCGGCTGAATCACCACCACCAATTAATGAAAAAGCTCCACCTTTTGTAGCTTCAACAATAGCCTCGGCTACAACCTTAGTTCCATTAGCGAAATTCGACATTTCGAAAACGCCCATTGGCCCATTCCATAAAATGGTTTTAGATTCCTTTATAGTTCTTGCAAATACTTCAGCAGCTTGCGGTCCAATATCTAAGCCCATCCATCCATCAGAAATGGTATTGTTCATACTAATTGCTGTATTGGCGTCATTACTAAAAGCATCTGCTACCACAGAATCAATCGGCAGCATTAAATTGACTCCCAAAGTCTTAGCTTTTTTTATCAACTGAATGGCCAAGTCTAGTTTATCTGCCTCTACCAGTGAATTACCAATACTTCCGCCCATTGCCTTAAAGAAGGTATATGACATCCCACCTCCTATTATGAGGTTATCCACTTTGTCTAAGAGTCGCTCAATGATCATTATTTTATCAGAGATTTTTGCACCACCCATAATTGCTGTATAAGGCTTTTCTGATTTGTCTAGTACCTTTTGAGCATTATCTAATTCTGCCTGCATTACATATCCGCAACCTTTCTGATCGAAAAACTGGGCGATGATGGAAGTTGAAGCATGGGCTCTATGGGCTGTTCCAAAAGCATCGTTGATGTAAATATCACCATGGTCTGCTAAAGATTTCGCGAAATCAACATCACCTTCTGTTTCTTCATTGTAAAACCTTAAGTTTTCCAACAAGAGGATTTGCCCCGGTTTTAAATTGGCTGATTGCTCCTTTGCCTCATCACCAATACAATCAGTTCCGAATAATACTTGAATATTAAAGACATCACTTAGATGTTTGACCAATGGCTTCAAAGAATTTTTAGTGTCAGGTCCTCCTTTAGGCCTTCCTAAATGTGACATTAGCACTACTGAACCACCGTGATTCAAAATATAGTTGATTGTAGGTACGGCAGCTCTAATTCTTGTATCGTCTGTTATTTCGAAATTATCATTAAGAGGTACGTTAAAATCTACCCTAATCAGGGCACGCTTACCTTCAAAATTGAAATCAGTAATATTCTTCATAGTAACATTATTTTATTTGGCCGAAGCCCGTTTTAATCTATCGTTAATCGCCCTTCCCAATCCAAGGTCTGGCACAAAATTGATGACAATGGTGTGAAGATGAGGAATTTGATCTAGTGCTCTCAAGCGAGTAAATAAATTTTTAGCTGCTTCATTCAAATCTTCATTTTTGGATAACAAATGTTGGTCTTCCAGATTGAATCGATTATCGAATTTTGAGAAACCTAGATAACCAAACCCCTTGATTTTATCAGGTGCTAAAAGCTCAAATTCATCAATGGTAATAATATTTTTAGATGGAGCATAATGACTCTTTAACATCCCTGGTGCCTGCGGTTGAGAACTAGAATGGGCATTAACAATAACCTCACCTATCACCTCTTCAATATCTTCTACAGAAATCCCACCTAACCTAAGCACGGTCGGTATCTCTGCCTCAAAACTGACAATTGTAGACTCTAATCCTACACTGCATTCACCTCCATCTAAAATATAATCAATTTGATTACCCAACTGATCTTGAACATGTTGAGCAGTCGTAGGACTTATATAACCGAAAGGGTTAGCACTAGGGGCAGCCAAGGGATAAGACAATGTACTCAAAAGCTTTCTTGCCAATTCATGCTGAGGCATTCGAATGGCAACTGTATCCAATCCAGAAGTGACCAAATCAGGGATTATCTCTTTTCTTTTTAAAAGCACTGTGAGTGGTCCTGGCCAAAAAGCACTCATTAATTTTTGAGCAAGTTCAGAAACTGGCTCTGCTAACTCGTTCAGTTGCTCGA
>JBLIKG010000108.1:0-7141 GCA_047636255.1 Roseivirga sp.
ACCAAAACCAAAGTAAAAGAGGTAATCCCTTACCAGTATGGTAAAAAGGAGGGCATGTACTACCAGTTTTATGAAAACGGCCAACTAGCGGTGAGAGGCTTTTATGCTTTTGACAAGAAAGTAGGGATTTGGGAGGAGTTTCATAATGCCAATCGTATTACCATCAAAAAAGAAGTTCAATTTGCACCAGACCCATTTCAGAAATATTTCAGAGCTTATGTTCGTAAAGAATGGGATAAGTTTGCTAATCCAATCTATGAGTCTTCGAAGCTAAAAACTGGTTTCTAATTAGTAGAAGGCATCTTCAAAGTGGTTGATTTCCTGCCGTTCTTTATCTTTATAAATCGCAATGATGTCAAAGCGTATATCTCCTTCCCAGTGCTTTTCAATAACGTAATGTTCAGCTGCTCTCACTACTGAGCATTTTTGATTTTCTGAAACGAAGGTTTCAGGCTCTCCAAAAGATTTGGTGCTTCTGGCTTTTACTTCAACAAAAATTAAAAGCCCATCGATCGAACAAATGATATCAATTTCCGATTTTTTGAATCTGAAATTCCTTTCAATTATTTGATAGCCTTTTCCAATTAAAAAATTGGAGGCCATTTCTTCTCCCTTTTTTCCAAACGATTGCATTGAATCCATTGAAGTGATCCTTAATTTAGGCATTAAATTGAACTAACTTCAATTTCAAAATCATCAATCAATGCTGAAATCTATAAATCCGACTCAAACTAAAGCTTGGGAAAAACTCACCAAACACTTCGAAGCAACATCATCTATCCAAATGAAAGATCTTTTCAGCCAAGATGAAAAGCGCTTCGAGAAGTTCTCTACCCAATTCAATACCATTCTAGTTGACTATTCTAAAAATAGAATCACCCAAGAAACCTTGAGTTTACTGATTGAATTAGCTGAAGAGTGCGATTTAAAAAACGGAATCAAAACAATGTTTGATGGTGATCCAATCAACGCAACTGAGGGACGAGCCGTTTTACATACAGCATTGAGAAATCAATCCGCTTCTGCAGTGAAGGTAGACGGAGTAGATATTATGCCAGATGTACGAGCTGCTTTGGCAAAAATGAAAGTTTTTGCGAATAAAGTTACCTCAGGTCAGTGGTTAGGATACACTAACAAGCCCGTTAAATATATCGTCAACATTGGAATTGGTGGTTCTGACTTAGGGCCAGTGATGGTTACTGAAGCCTTAAAAAGCTATAATACTTTTGGGATCGAAACCCACTTTGTATCAAATGTAGACGGCACCCATATTACCGAAGCACTTAAGCATGTAAAAGCAGAAGAAACCTTGTTCATGATCGCTTCGAAAACATTCACCACTCAAGAAACCATGACGAATGCAAATTCTGCTAGGCAATGGTTTTTAGATCAGGGAGCTTCTGAGACCGATATTGCAAAACACTTCGTGGCACTTTCTACCAATGAAAAAGCCGTAGCCGCATTTGGGATTGATACGGCTAATATGTTCGAATTTTGGGACTGGGTCGGTGGCCGATATTCACTTTGGTCTTCTATAGGATTATCGATAGCCTGTACCATTGGGTATGACAATTTTGAGGCGGTATTAAAAGGTGCTTTTGAAATGGACGAGCATTTCAAAACTGCATCTTTCGATCAAAATATTCCGGTAATCTTGGCATTAATCGGTATTTGGTACACCAACTTTCATGGTGCTGAAACTGAGGCTATCCTTCCTTACGATCAATACATGCATCGTTTTGCTGCCTATTTTCAACAGGGAAATATGGAGAGTAATGGCAAATACGTAGACAGATCGGGCGAAAAAGTAACTTACCAAACTGGCCCAATTGTTTGGGGAGAACCTGGCACCAACGGTCAGCATGCCTTTTATCAGCTGATACACCAAGGCACCAAATTAATCCCTTGCGACTTCATTGCACCTGCAATTAGCCAAAACCCTATCGCTGATCATCATGTTAAGCTGCTTTCCAACTTTTTTGCTCAAACCGAAGCATTAATGAATGGTAAACCAGAAGCAGAGGTGATTGCTGAACTAAAAACCGAAGGCAAATCAGAAAATGAAATTGCTCAAATTGCGCCTTTCAAAGTATTTGAAGGCAATAGGCCTACAAACTCCATTTTAGTCAAAAAAATTACGCCAAAAGTACTGGGCTCATTGATCGCCATGTACGAACATAAGATTTTTGTTCAAGGAGTAATTTGGAACGTCTATAGCTTCGACCAATGGGGGGTTGAATTGGGTAAAGTACTTGCTAAGCGCATTTTGCCAGAGTTGGAAAACACAAGTCAAATCGACACGCATGATAGCTCTACCAACGGGCTAATTAATGCCTATAAATCTATGATTGCAGAATAATGAAAGACAAAAAATATCTATACCCTTTGAAATTCGATACCATCTTCAAAGAGAAAATTTGGGGAGGAACCAAAATTAAAGACATTCTGGGCAAAGACTTTTCTCCACTAAGTAACTGCGGAGAAACATGGGAGATTTCAGGTGTTGAAGGCAATCTTTCCAAAGTAAATGAAGGATCCCTCAAAGGAATGACCATTCCAGAAATTACAGCAATTTTCAAAGAAGATTTCGTTGGGAAAAAAGTCTATCAACAATTTGGCAACAACTTCCCTCTACTCATTAAATTTATCGATGCCGCTGCAGATTTAAGCATTCAAGTCCATCCAAATGACAAACTTGCCAAGGAGCGACATAATTCGCTTGGCAAAACCGAAATGTGGTATGTATTTCAGGCAGACAAAGGAGCTAAATTAATCAGCGGATTTAAAAGAGAAACCTCCAAGGATGAATACTTGGAATATTTGAATGCTGGTAGATTGATGGAACTGCTGAACGAAGAATCAGTAATTGCAGGAGATGCTTTCTATTTACCAGCAGGTCGAGTTCATACGATTGGAAAAGGGCTTTTGCTGGCTGAAATTCAGCAGTCTTCAGATATCACATATCGTATTTATGATTTTGATAGAGAAGATAGCGAAGGAAACAAGAGAGCGCTTCATACCGATGAGGCAATTGATGCCCTAGATTACAACACCCATCCAGACTATAAAATTAAGGTACAAAAAAGCCTGAACGAGGTGGTGCCATTGGTTAAATCACAATACTTTCAAACCAATCTATTAGAGTTCACCACAGGAATTATACGAGAACATTACGATACCGACTCGTTCGTGATATATACTTGTGTTGAAGGTGAAGCAGAAATTACAACTTTGGGGCATACAACAAAAATTCGAATGGGAAATGCTGTTTTAGTGCCACAAAAATTTCCAGAAGTACATATAAGGACAAAATCTGGTTTTAAAATATTGGAAACCTACTTGACATAGTCTATTTTTGTAAAATGGCTGGAAAAAAGAATATGAAGAATTTTGAAGCCACGTTCTTGAACATGAAAGACGAGACCGTGGCGAAGAAAGAGTTTCTAGCGCGTAATCATACTTCTGCATTGAGAAAGGCGAACAGACTAATCACGAAAAATGTACGTGTGCTGACTGTAGACCAAATTGCAATGCCTGAAGTATCAGCTTAAAAAAGTGTGTGTGTATTAAAGCTGTGTTCGCGTAAGTCATGAATGTTCAAATTAATAAGGCTGTAGAGGTAATCAATCTTGGAATGGATGATTACCAAAGTGTGTGGGATTATCAAGAGTCACTTTTTAAAAAGACTGTTGATAGGAAAATTGAGAACAGAAAATTAAATCAATCTGATGCTGAATTACCTACAGACAACTACCTTATTTTATGTGAACACCCTCATGTCTATACTCTTGGAAAAAGTGGATCTATTGAGAACTTGTTATTAGACGAACAAGGTTTAAAAGATCATTTTGCGAGATTTTATCGAATCAATCGTGGTGGAGACATTACTTACCACGGCCCAGGGCAACTTGTTGCCTATCCGATAATTGATCTAGAAAATTATTTCACTGACATCCATAAGTACTTAAGGTACTTAGAGGAAGCAGTGATTCTCACTTTACGGGAATACGGCATTGAAACTGGCCGTATTAATGGGCTTACAGGGGTTTGGGTAGACTTCAATGAAAGTGATCCAAACCCTCGTAAGATATGTGCAATGGGGGTAAAAACAAGCCGATGGGTAACCATGCATGGCTTGGCCCTTAATGTAAATACTGATCTCAGCTATTTTGGTCATATAGTTCCTTGTGGAATTGATGACAAAGCTGTGACTTCTATGAACAAAGAGCTAGTCCATGACGTAGACATGACAGAAGTTCAGCAGAAATTGGTGAAACATATTGCTGCAGTCTTCGAAATGGACCTTCTTTGATCATGAAAATAAAGACTTTAGGAGTTACTCTAGTTCCAATTCTCATTATTGGACTATATTTTTTTTTAGTACCCTCCGATTCTACCAGTCTTATTAAAGTACCAATTGCAGAAAAGCACCGAGGAGTATGCTGGGTAGGTGGTCCAAGGCAAGTCAATGCTTCTGAACTCGAAGCTTTATCTAATAAAAACATTAATTGGATTTCTCAAACCCCATTTGGCTGGCAACAAGGTCATGATAATCCCGAAATTGGAAGTAATACTAAAACTCCTCAAAGTAATCAAGGCTGGTGGGGCGAAAGAGATGAAGGACTACGTGTAACTACCGAATTCGCCAAAAATAATGGGATCAAAACGATTCTGAAACCTCATATTTGGCTTCGAGACGATGGCGGAAAATGGCGTGGTGAAATTAAAATGAAGTCAGAGGAAGACTGGCAGAAATGGTTTAAGGCGTATGAAGATTTTATAATGCACTATGCCAAGCTTGCTGAGGAAACCCAAATGGAAATGCTCTGCATTGGCACAGAGTTACATCAAACTTGCGTTGAAAGAGAAGCGGATTGGAGAAATTTAATCGCCAAAATAAGAACTGTATACTCTGGTCCATTAACATATGCCGCTAATTTCTCGAATGAATACGAAGACGTTAAATTTTGGGATGCTTTAGATTATATAGGCGTTCAAGCATATTTTCCGCTGGTACCGAACGAGGAAGCATCTGTTAAAGAATTAAGAGAAGGTTGGAAAAAGCCAATTCAAGAACTGAAGAAATTTTCAGCCAAATACAAAAAGCCTATTCTATTTACAGAAGTGGGCTATAAAAGCACTAAAGATGCAGGCATCTACCCTTGGGAGTGGCCTCAAAGATTAAATGAAGAGGAGCGCGAAGCCATCTTCTCTGAACAAACCCAGGCCAATTGTTTCGAAGCCTTATTCTTGGAGGTTATGGACGAACCTTGGATAGCGGGTGTACACATTTGGAAATGGTATCCGAACTATGGAGAAAATTCTGTAAGAAGAAATTCAAATTCCACACAATCGAATATTGACTTCACTCCGCAGCAAAAATTAGCTGAAAAGGTGATTATCGAACGTTTCGGCAAAATGAAGAACTCATAACTACAATTGACAGGCTCTAACCTTAATTATTAAAATCGAGCAGCGTAATTCATTAATGAAAAAAGACATTGATTTTCCGGAAGTGACAGGAGTAAAAGTAGCCATTGCAAAAAGTGTCAATAGTTTAGGCGAGAGCGAATGGAACGTTTACCTCATCAATAAAAATTTGATTGCCCTAGACAACATTATGATTGTTTCTAAAGGCGTAGAAAACTCAAATGGGGATGGAAGAAGAACTTCTACTTTGCGACATGCAATCCCTAGAGTTGAAGAACAAAGCTTTGGAAAAGTTGAAGCAATCAGTCCTGAGGTATTTTCGTTTCACAATGAATTTTGGGTAAGCTTCTTCATTCTCAATCAACTTTTTGATAAAAAATTTGTGGTTGTGCCCTTCAATGAGTTCGAAATTTCACTTATCCCAGAAATTGAGCTTAACGGACAATTGGCCATCTGACCTTATCTCAATATTTTATTTTACAGAAGTGGGGTATGAACAATCATTCGTGTGTATTTAATGTTACCCTGCACAATTAATTTCTGACGGTCATTTTTGAAAAAAATATTTAGAAAAAAACCTCGCTAGATTTGCTTTATGCAAACGATTGCATAATTTTGCATTATCAGAACCAAGGTAGCCTAAAAAGATTTTTTAGCATAAGTAAAGTAAACTAAAATGGAACAGTTCAGCACTAGTCAGAATGCGAATGAGTCGAATGGAGAAAAGGTTAAAACACGTTCGCAGGACTACGCCAATTCTAAGGAGTCGCAAGAGATCAATCACCAGCGCGTTTCAGTGAAAGACATCATTGCGGAACACTACAGAAAAGGCAAATGAAAAGCGCCCCGACTTGTCGGGGCCTTTTTATTTACAGTTATTTTTTCTTCATATCTACCAAGCATATTCTTTTCCATCCCTTTCTCCTTTGTGGAACTGAAAGGAAGTGACTTCACAGTGAGAGAAATTCTCGCCTCTATACAATTGATATGGCGCCCAAACTGAAGCCATTAGACCCTCAATCTTGATGTCGTCAAATTCAATTCTTTCGTCCCAAGCTTCATTGTGAGGAGTACCAACGCCCTTTAAAAAATCAGTAACTTCCTGAATGTACTTCTACTTTCCCCTCTCTGTTGTTGGCTATGGTCTGCATTAAAGCATCTGCGCCAAAAGCGTAATGCACCATTACACTTAACCCCGAACTCATGCCACCGAATAAGGTCATAATGGTCTTTTGATTGCTTCTTGCTCTATCTCTGCATTCGCGATACTAGAAAAGGCCATTAAAACTTACAAGAAAAAGCCCTTCCTTAATTTCATATTTTTTGATTTAATGAACAAAGATGATAAATACGTAAGTGCTTTTTATTTGAAAACATTATGAATGATCAAATACTTATTCATTTGTTAATAACTAGGTCGAAAGTGATTTCGGCTTACCTTTGTCAAAAATTCTGATACATGGCCGACCCATACATTAAAGCGTTGCACATCATCTTTATTGTCACATGGTTTGCTGGACTTTTTTATATCGTTCGCCTTTTCATTTATCAAGTAGAGGCTGCTGAAAAACCTGAGCCAGATCGCACTATTTTGGGAGATCAGCTGAAAATCATGGCCAATAAACTTTGGTACATCATTACATGGCCTTCGGCAGTGCTTACCTTGATTTTCGGCACTTGGATGATCATTAACTTACCTTCCATGTTGGCC
>JBLIKG010000109.1:0-7093 GCA_047636255.1 Roseivirga sp.
TCTTGACTTCGACCTATGGAACAGGCGAAATGATTGCCAATGCCCTTGATAGTGGAGTAAAAAGGATAGTCCTGCTCATTGGCGGAAGTGCTACGAGCGAGGGGGGTATTGGAATGGCTACGGCTTTGGGATTCAATTTTAAAACTAATAATAGTGTTCCATTTATACCCAATGCAGCCGCTTTGGTTTCAATTGGAGGAATGGATTTATCTGGAATCCATCCACGTGTAAACCAAGTCGAGTTTACTGTTTGGTCTGATGTAAAGAATCCACTTTTTGGTAAAAATGGAGCAGCCGTTGTCTATGGGCCACAAAAAGGCGCAAGTCAAGTTGGGGTAGAACAAATTGATATTGGACTAAAGCATTTAGCAAAAACCTTAAATAATGGTTTCGAAATGCACAAAGGGGCAGGGGCGGCTGGTGGTTTGGGCTACGGAGCGCTGACTTTCTTGAATGCAGAATTGAAGTCGGGAATTGAAGCGATTTTAGCATTAAGAGATTTAGAAACTCATTTGGCCGATGTTGATCTTGTCATTACAGGAGAAGGGAAGTTGGATGGGCAAACGCTTGAAGGCAAAGTAGTGTCTGGTGTAGCTAATGCAGCAAAAGCAAAGAAAATTCCCTTGGCGATTTGTTGTGGAAGAAAGGAAGATGCTGAAATAGCTCAAAATAATTTTAATGCCATTTCGATTTTGGATATTCGCTCCAGAACCCAAAGTGATCAAGAAGCCATGCAAAAGGCAGCTTTCTACTTGCGCCAAATGGGACAAGAATTAGCTCGAAACATGAAACCCAACTACTGAAATACAGTTTTTCACCAAACACCAAACACCAAACACCAAACACCAAACACCAAACACCAAACACCAAACACCAATTAATTGTCCTTTACAAAATCAACCACTTTTCTTACCGAACCATGCGTTTTAAGTAGTGTTTCAGCGGTAGTTTTATCCACTTGAAGGATTTCCATAATCATTTTAGCACCTCTATCGACCAGCTTATTATTGGAGAGCTGCATGTCCACCATTTTGTTGCCTTGCACTTTGCCTAACCGCACCATAACCGCAGTCGAAATCATATTCAGCACTAATTTTTGCGCAGTTCCAGCTTTCATTCTGGTGCTTCCCGTAATAAACTCGGGTCCAACAACAGGCTCGACTGGGAATTCAGCTTCCCAGGCTAATGGACTGTCTGGGTTGCAGCTAATACAGCCTGTCAAAAGACCATTTTCCTTTGCCTTTTTGATTCCGCCAATCACATAAGGCGTTCCACCAGAAGCGGCAATACCAATGACCGTGTCTTTGTGATTGACCATATGCTCTTGAAGGTCTTTCCAAGCCTGCTCGGTGTCGTCTTCGGCAAATTCAACAGCCTTGCGAATGGCACTGTCTCCGCCAGCAATTAAACCGACTACCACACCGTGCTCAACACCATAAGTTGGTGGGCATTCCGAAGCATCCACAACTCCTAATCTTCCGCTGGTGCCTGCCCCAATGTAAAAGAGTCTTCCGCCTTTCTGCATGCGAGGCACAATCTGTTGTACCAAAGCTTCAATTTGAGGAATAACTTTTTGTACAGCCAGTGCTACGGTTTGGTCTTCACGATTGATGTTGGTGAGCAAATCAACAACGGACATTTGCTCTAGCTGATTGTAATTTGATTCTGATTCGGTAACGTTCATTTTCTATTGGTCGAAAAGCTTTATCTTCGATTCAAACTTACACTTTATGACTAACATTTCCCCGCTTCGCTTTCTCATATTGACTTTCATTATTGGCCTTAGTGCTATGCCTCTCTCGGCTCAAAAAATCTCATATGCAGATTTAGAGGCACTTAGCAAGGAGAAGGCAATAAGTTCTCTTAATGGTGAGTTAATCGAGTTTCTGAGCATACCTAACAATGCTTTAATTGATGAACATGTCAGGAAAAACCTAAATTATCTGACCAAGGCATTCAAGAAGAGGGGATTTACAACGAAAGAATTGCCCACAATTTCGCGCACAGCCCTTTTGGCGGAGAAGAAGGTAGAAGGAGCAGAAAACACCGTGCTTTTCTATATGCACTTTGATGGCCAACCGATTGATCCAAGTAAATGGGAACAGCCAGATGCTTACACTCCTGTTTTAAAACAAAGAAAAGCTGATGGCATTGGTTGGGAAATTATTGACTGGGATTTAGCAGAAGATGATTTCGATGATGAGTGGAGGGTTTTTGCTCGTTCTGTATCGGATGATAAGTCGCCAATCATTATGTTTTTGCAGGCCATGGATATTATGGACGAAAGAAAGCAAACACCAAATTATAATATTAAGGTCATTCTCGATCCTGAAGAAGAACAAGGTTCTATTGGTTTACCTGGCGCAGTTAAGACGTATAGCGAGGAGCTTAGTGCCGACAGAATGATCATTTTTGATGGGCCAATGCACGATTCTAACCAACCAACATTGGTTTTCGGAACAAGGGGAATTGCCGAAATTGAATTGACCGTATATGGGCCAAGAACGCCACAGCATAGTGGCCATTTTGGAAATTATGCACCAAATCCTGCACTTCGCCTATCAAAGCTTTTGGGCTCAATGAAAGATGATGAAGGAAGGGTTACGATCCCTGGGTTTTATGATGGCATAGAACTAACACCTGCCATTCAGGCCATTCTCAGAGCTGTACCGGATGATCAAGAGCAGATTAAAAAAAGGGTTGGAATCGCTACAACAGATAAAGTAGGCTTGAATTACCAAGAAGCTATGCAATATCCATCGCTGAACATCCGTGGATTTCAATCAGGTTGGGTAGGCGATGAGGCGAGAACTATTGTTCCAGATAAGGCCATAGCCACGATGGACATTCGTTTGGTACCGGAATCGGATGGTGCGCGTTTAGTGGCATTGGTAAAAAGACATGTTAAGGAAGCTGGCTATTATTTAATTGAGAACAGAGAGCCTACCGAGGAGGAGCGATTGACACAAGGAAAAATCATTCGATTCGATCATGATGCAGGTGCAATGTGGAAGGCCTTTTATACCCCCGTGATTTCATCTACAGGATTGTGGTTATATGAAACCCTAAGCAAAGCGCATAATTCAGAAGTTGCTAGAATTCGTTTGGCAGGAGGTTCTGTGCCCATCGCCTTCTTTGTACAAGAACTTAAGATCCCAGCTGTTTTGGTGCCTTTGGTAAATCCAGACAACGGTCAACATAGCCCGAATGAAAACCTTCGCTTAGGCCATTATAGAAACGGGATTAAAAGCGTGCTGGCAATCTTGAACTCTGATTTTTAGAATTGGATAAGTTGATTAGTTGATCAGTAAATCAGTAAATCAGTTGACTAGGAAATCAGGAAAACGGTGAATCAGTTAATTAGGAAAACAGTTGATCAGTTGACCAGTGAATCAGTAAAATAGTTAAGAAAAAATTAGAAAACAGGGAACCCATCTTCTCAAAGAAAGTTCGCCCTAACACCTAACACCTAACACCTAACACCTAACACCTAACACCTAACACCTAACACCTAACACCTAACACCTAACACCTAACACCCTACTTATGAAACAACGCCAATCCCGCTATCGGGTGTTCACTGATGTGCTTAATGTAAATGCTATGGTTGGTGGCTACCTTTCTCAAAATACTGCCGAAGTAAAATGCCACTGAGCCAGTAAAGTGCACGGGTACTTCTTTATAGCCTTCATACTTCACTACATTTTTAGTGATAAATGTATCGAAGCCATTGTAAACCAGTTGATACATGTAAGGATCATGAATATGCTCATTGATAAACTTAGCGAAACTGGCTAAAAAACGGCCAGGCATTGGCTCTTGGTAAACTTTAGTCAAAAATCCGTCTTTGGTTAAACCAAAGCGTTCTTTGAAAAGAAGCCTTAAGTGCTCAGGCATATCTTTTCTATAATATTCTGTGACCAAGGTTTTTCCTAAGTATGTTCCTCCACCTTCATCGGCAATGGCCCAACCTAAGGACGGAACGTTACCAATGATTTTTTCGCCATCATAAAGACAAGAGTTTGTTCCTGTACCAATAATACAAGCGATGCCTTTTTCCTTACCACAAAGCGACCGAGCCGCGGCTAATAAATCATGGTTAACATCAATATTGGCTTTTGGGTAGTATCGTTTCAGGAGCTTTTCGATTTTATCTCGGTTGGTAGCCGATGAACAGCCTGTCCCGTAATAGTAGATTTCATCAAGGCTGTCTGGAAGCTGATTATGTAGGTCTTGAATGACTTGTAAAATCTCGTCTTCTGTTTGATAATATGGGTTAATGCCAAGTGTGCGTGCTTGTTCTATACTGCCATCTGAATTGATAAGACGCCAATCCGTTTTGGTAAACCCACTATCTGCTATTAGTGTTTTAATCATGTTGTACATCAAAAATAGCGATTTGACACGAATGTTGGTGATTAATTCCTTTATTCATTTTGATTTATGAAATAACTTATCGTAAGTTAAATTATATATGATTATGTTTAATGTAGATAAAACGAAATACTAGATATTTAAACGTAAATTGTTAAATAGTAAAATTATTTGATTCAGGCTGTAAGTTTAATGAGCAAATTTGAGTCAATCATTTTTTTAAAAAATTAAAGGAAGAATAAATTATTAACCATAAACAACAAAATTATGAAAAAGAAAACAGTAAAAAATTTGAGCCGTATCGTTATGCTAATACTGTTCATGACATGCGTAGGAATGCCAACAGTATTCAGTAGGAATGCTAATAACAATGATTGTATAAACTCACAGTATGGTGAGGGTAAAGCAACGGTTGAAACAAATTGTGTTGTTTCTTCAACGGGATGGTCTTGGAGCCAACTTTGGTGGTCGACTTTTGATGATGGAGTGGCAAAATGCTGTGCTAGTGTAATGGACTGCTCGAAGACTTGCGATAGAGATGATGAAACAGTATGTCATGGGGTAGGTAATGCGGTTAATTAATTAATCAACTAATTTGTAAAGAGGAGAGTTTCAAGTTCTTCTCTTTACTAACAAACCATGTTTATTGAAATTCTTCGATATGCCTATATACCAGCAATACCTACTCATTATCTTAATAGTCCTAACTTCAAGCTGTACAGGTGAGAAGAGTCGCAAAATTGAGGACTTGACATCTAATGTGATAAAGATTGAGGAGCAATATTTTTTAGATAGGGTCACTGAATCTGAAGTATTCGATTCTGTAAGCTTTATTCCATTAAATCTTCCAGAAAACGAACTGATGGGATCTATAGCAGATATTCAAATGTATCGAAACAATTATTATATTCTAGACCCTGTATCTCAGAAAATACATGAGTTCAATAAGAATTGGGAGTTTAAAAAAACACTTTTTTCATTTGGGGAAGGCCCTAACCAGTACAATCAAATATTTAACTTTTCATTTATTGATAACAGTATTGTTATTAATGATCTAATGAAGGTTGAGTACTATAGTTTAGACGATTTTGAACCCATTAAAACTTACAGAAAAAACTACATGGGTTTTCGAACTTATGTTACCCATGATGAGCATATACTCAATTACCAGTTGAATAGCCCCATGGATGATACGCCTTTTAATGTAAGTATCTACGACTACACAAATGACGATATTACGTATCAAGGTTCTCGAATCGAACCAAATCTACAGGGTTTTACATTCTCACAGAAAAATCCGTTTTATACCAATAAAGGAAGCGACTACTTTATTGAGGCCTTTAATGACACTATATACAAAGTAGACAATGGTAAGCTCTTAAGTCATCGCTTTATTGATTTTCAAGATATTCGACTTGAAATTGAGGACTTAATCGATGAACCTGAAATTACGAGCACTGATGTCATACGGTCAGATAGAGCATATTTTCTTGGAAGTTACTTAAACAGTGATGCTGTTGAAACTTTTAGCTTTACGTATAAGACGAAGAGATATATTTACATGGGCAATAAAAGGGATTCTGTGTATCATATATATTCTTCCATGGTTCAAGATAAAACGGTGTTACAGCTGCCTATTGATTACTTTCATTTAGATGGGGAGTATCTTTTTACGGCAAAAGATATAGAGCAAGCCAACTATGAACTGGGAGTAGTTAAAGAGAGAGTTGCTTCAAGACCGGATTTAGAAGTTCATAGATCTACAATAGAAACACTTTCCGAAAAATTGAGTAACGCATCTGCAGTAATTATCAAGATTCATATTAAATAGTTATCGTGCTAGATGGTTGATTTCTAATCAGTAGCTTATTCCAGAATGAAGACAGCCTTTGATGGGTTTCAGGTGTTTTCTTACTAGTTGATTTCTAGACTATAATCAATAACCTTAGTGTGATTCACTGCGTGTATCCATTTGGTTTATAAAATAAACTACTTTACATTTGAATAATAATTAATAGAAATGGAAGAGAAACAGATTAGTCCAGAGGAAAGCCTCAAGCTTATACAATCAATGATTGGTAAGGCAAGGCAGCGTTATTCAGATAATAGTATCTTTTTTCTGTTATGGGGATGGATCGTGCTGATCGCAAGTTTGAGCCATTATTATTTAGCCGTGCATACCGATTTTGAGCAGCCTTATATTGTTTGGTCACTGACTTTTGTTGGTGCAATTGCATCAATGATAATCGGGGCTAAAAAGGGAAAACAGAAAATTGTGAGCAACTATACCGATAAACTTTATGGTTGGTTGTGGTTGAGTTTAGGTATCGCTATGTTCACGGTTATTTTCAATGGTAATATGGTAAATTGGAATACAACCCCTTTTATTCTGCTCTTCGCGGGAGTAGGTACTGCATTGTCGGGAGTGATGATGAACTTTAAACCCTTAAAATTTGGAGCCATTTGCTTTTGGGTTTTGGCAATGATCGCTTTTAGACAAGACGAGAATACTCAGATGCTGCTGTTGGCCATCGGTATTGCAACTGGTTATTTATTACCAGGATATATTATGAAAGCTAATTTCAAGAAGCATGGGGTTTGATCAATTAGATCCACTTTTACATTCACAATTAAGGCTGGCGGTGATGTCGCTTTTGATCAGTGTAGAAAGTGCAGATTTCGTTTATATTAAAGAACAAACTGAATCTACAGCGGGCAA
>JBLIKG010000110.1:0-7088 GCA_047636255.1 Roseivirga sp.
GGTACTTGTAATCTTCAGCCCCATGTCCCATTGGGTTATCTGGCCAAGCATTGATATTTCTATCAATGTCTTTTGCATGATCTTGTCTAGTTAAAAATCCACCATAACTACCACCATACACAATTTCTGGGTTTGATGGGTCTGGAGCGATATGGGCACTTTCTCCACCAGCAGTAGATTCCCAGTCGCTTTCGCCTATCACTGGCCCAAATGATCTATGAGCAATTCTTACAGTAGAATTATCCTGCTGTGCGCCATAAATTCTGTAAGGGAAATGATTATCAGTTACCACTCTGTAGAATTGTGCAGTTGGTTGATTATCTGGAGTAGACCACTCATCGCCTCCATCATAAGAAACTTGTGCACCACCATCATCTGCAATGATCAATCTGTTATTGTCTTCAGGTGCAATCCATAAATCATGGTGGTCACCATGAGGTGCATTTCTTTGTCTGAAAGTTCTACCACCGTCAGTAGACGTATGATATCCAACGTTCATTACATAAACCTTATTTTCATCTTGAGTATCAGCATAGATTCTTGAATAGTACCAAGCTCTTTGTCTTAATCCACGATCAGAATTCATCATTCTCCATGTCTCACCAGCATCATCAGAGCGGTAAACACCACCGTCATTTGCTTCAATAATTGCATATACGCGATCAGGATTTACCGGAGAAATAGACACACCGCTTATCCCAATTGGGCCTTTTGGCATTCCTTGGTTTTCAATTACATTCTTCCAAGTCTCTCCTCCATCTGTTGATTTCCAAATTGCAGAACCGTCTCCGCCAGAAGTTAAGCTATAAGGCGTTCTTCTCACTCTCCAAGTGCTCGCCATCATAAAATCAGGGTTACTTGGATCGTAGCTAATATCTACTGCTCCTGCATCATCATTCGCGAAAAGGACACGTTTCCAGTTTTTACCACCATCAGTAGTTTTATAAACCCCTCTAGTATCTGATGATTTGAAAAGATCACCCATTACAGCTACCCAAACCACATTTGGATTATCAGGATGAATTTTTATACGGCCCACATGCATGGCATTTGTCAGCCCTATGTTATTCCAGGTCTTGCCTCCATCAATTGATTTCCACATGCCTTCGAAGCCAGAAGACACGTTTCCACGTACCGTCTCCTCTCCTTGACCAACATAGATTACTTTGTTATCGGAATCACTTACTGCTACGGCTCCAATTGAACCACCGAAAAAACCATCGGATATATTTACCCAAGTTTCTCCACCGTTTTCAGTTCTCCAAACACCACCACCAGTGGCACCCATATAAAAAAGTTTGGGTTTACCTGGTACACCTGTTACTGTGGCAGCTCTACCCCCTCGATAAGGACCTATAGAGCGCCAAGAGATATCATTGTAAATTTCGGCTTGTAAATCTTCCTTAGGGGCGGAAGCCTGCTGATTCTTTCGATTCTTCTGTGCTTGAACATTAAATGCCAAAAGCAGAGAAGCGAAAACCAGTAGTAAGCCCATTTGACTAAAAATGGTTTTTATCTTATTCATAGTTGTTATTTTTGGTGAATGCTAGTTAAGTGCGATTCTATAACTGAAAAGATAAATACTCAAAAGCAAAAAGAGAGCTAAGCTCTCTTTTTTTATATGAATGGAACAAATTTTAGGAAGACTGGACTAGTCTCGAAATTGAAATCGGTTATCCTATTCCAGAATTTTATAGATGTAAAGATTATTTAATTCGGAAAGATAATTTGCTCGTTGCACGCCCGCTGTTGCTTGAATTCTTTTGAATTCTTCTAATGAGTACTCTCCAATCAAGTAATCGCTTTTATCATAGACTTTGACCAATTCTTGTACATCTTCATTTATTTCTACAAACTCATAAATGGCATCTTTAATGGCTCTATCTAAAATCGCTTGACGTTCCTCATCGAGCGCAGCATTTTCATTCAAAGTTCTAGGTGTATTGTATCGGTCAACAAAGAATGCAACGAGGGCGGTGAAGCCAATGAAAGCGAGAGCTGACATTGCTTTTTGTACATTTGATAATCTCATATTTCCCTCCTTTTTTAAGTTTATGGAATCGATTGCTTTGCCTTGCATCGAAAACTACTGAATGTACGGCAATAAAATAATAATCCCTACTATTATTCTGCATATCTATACTCTGCCAAAATTATCAATTTAACATATGATCCACTTCAGAATTTTATAAAACAAAAAAAGGTCACCTTTCGAGTGACCTTTCAACCTTAATACCAAAACCTTATTCTGTAATGCGATAGATCGATGTATTTCCTTGCTTTACCAAGAAATCAGCTCTATTCAATAAAACCTGAACGTTTCTATTCTCAATAATTTCATTCCCGCTCAAAGCAGTTTCTACTACCAAATTATTTTGAGCATCGAAGATTTTAATCTTCTCAATTTCATTCGTAAATTCAATTATCGAATCTTCTTGAACGTCAGCATATGCTCTTTCAAGAATTTCCATTTCAATTCTATCTTCATCATTTAAATCTTCATTCAAAGTTTCCCCGAATGAATTGAAAGCTGCAAAGACAGTGATCAAAATGGCCAATCCTATTGCCACTATTAACGACCAAGTTTTTTGTTGTTCTAATACGTCTCTCATGACCTTTTTACCAATTGTTGTTGTTTGTGTTTTCACTTTTATTTCTACTGTGTTTAGGCTCTTACTTTCAGCTTGATTCCGAGCAATTTTTAACCTCATTATCCATACACTCTATCAGACGACAAAGTTCAATAAAAGTTTACGTATCGTAAGAAAAAAAGTAGATTATTTTTTTTAAGAGTATTTACATAATGGAAAACAGAATAATATTCTGTTTCAATACCCTTGAACAAAAAAGCCCCGACATGTCGAGGCTTAAAAGAGATATTAAATTTGGCTAACCTATAGCTTGCCTTAAATCTTCAATTAAATCTTCCACATCTTCTATACCGACACTGAGTCGAATCAAAGAATCTAAAAGACCTACTTTCATTCTTTCGTCTCTTGGAATAGACCCGTGTGTCATACTTGCGGGATGATTTGCTAGCGATTCTACACCGCCTAATGATTCGGCCAGGGCAAAGTATTTCAGCTTCTCCATTACTCTGAAAGATTGTTGCATGTTGTCTTCTTTAAAAACAAACGAAATCATACCACCAAAACCTCTCATTTGAGATTTAGCAATTTCATGATTCGGATGGGTTTCAAATCCAGGCCAATACACTTTACCGACTTTTGGGTGATTGGCTAAGTATTTAGCAACCGCCTCGCCATTTTCACAATGTCTCTGCATTCTTAAATGCAAAGTCTTAATTCCTCTTAATACTAAAAACGCATCTTGAGGACCACACACAGCTCCACATGAGTTTTGAATAAACGCCAATTCCGCTGCTACCTTATCATCGTTCAAAGCCAGTGCTCCCATAACAACATCAGAGTGACCTCCTAAGTACTTGGTTACCGAATGCATTACGATGTCTGCCCCTAAATCAAGTGGGTTTTGTAAATACGGTGTAGCAAAGGTATTATCGACTCCTACAAGCACGTTATGCGCCTTTGCAATAACAGCTGCACCACGAATATCAATAATGTTCATCATTGGATTGGTTGGGGTTTCAATCCAGATAAGCTTTGTATTGAGGTTGATGTACTTTTCAATATTAGTAACCTCTTCCATCGAGATAAAATGAAATTTGATTCCATACTTCGCGAATATCTTTGTGAATATTCTATAAGTACCACCATACAAATCGTCACCTGCAATTACCTCGTCACCGGGCTTTAACAATTTAATTACAGCATCAATGGCTGCTAAACCTGAACCAAAACACAATCCGTACTTAGCGTTTTCTAATGCCGCGATACTTTCTTGTAAGGCAGATCTCGTAGGGTTTTGAGATCTTGAGTACTCAAAACCTTTATGATCTCCAGGCGAACGCTGAACATAGGTTGATGTTTGATAAATAGGCGTCATAATGGCGCCTGTCGCTGGATCTGGTTTTACACCAGCATGTACGGCTTTAGTTCCAAATCTGATTTTAGGGTTATTTTCCATTTTCCATTTGATCATCAATAAAGAAGGCCTCCATTTGCTTCTGCATTTCTTCTTTACTGAGATTATAATTAGGTGTTAAAGACATTTTACCGGGGAACTGTTCCACCATCATGGTCTGAGTTGGGAAGGCGAACCTTACGCCAAGCTGTTCAGCCAATCTATTTACTGAAAGCATAACCTCTTGACGACATCTTAATTCATCATTCCAAGATGGTACTTTAAAAAATACATAGAGCATCACGTCCAAAGACGATGCGCCATATTCGTTCAGAAATATATTGTAATAGTCTTTACGAGTTTCTGGATGATTCAAAACGATCTTTTCGATGCCCTTAATAAATACCTCAATAAGGTTAGTAGGCGTATCGTATGTAATAGCAAGCTTAGTGAAATATCTTCTGTATTGCCTCTTGCCATGATTATCCACTGTTCGATTCGAAATCACGCTATTAGGCACGTACATCACTGAATCCCTAAAAGTCCTGATTCTCGTTGAGCGGAAACCAACTTCTTCGACTGTACCGTCCACCTCATCCGAAGTTATCCAATCCCCTATCTGAAATGGCCGATCAATAAAAATCATTACCGATCCGAAAAAATTCTTGAGTGTATCTTGGGCGGCTAAAGCCACTGCCAACCCACCAATCGAAAGCCCTGTGATTAAAGGCCAGATATCGAATCTAAGCCCCTTTAAGATCGCAATAAAGCCAACTAGGATTACAAAAGTTTTAAGAATTTTTCTAACCAAAGGTACCAGCTGGTCATCTAATGTGTTTTCTGATTTTTCGGCTGCCCGTTTCAAATAAGCGCCAAGAATATCCACCATCTTATAAAAGAATACAGTCGCGAATAATGGCAGCAAAGCGTTTAAAGCTAAAATCAAATATTTAGAAAGAGATATCGGCAATTGTAATGTAGGAATAAGAATACTTACGAAAGCAGCTACTAGGAGCAGACTAAATGGCTTCGCAACTGGTTGTATGAGGTTATTCGCCAAATCCACTTTACCATAATGATGCAACAGTTTGAAAATAGCATTTTTCAAAATGAGCGTCAGGACAAAATGAAGCGTAAAGGCAAAAGTAATTATAATTAAGGCTCCAACTAGTTGCCATAGATGTAAACCCACGAATTTCCGTGAACCAATCTTGGGTAAAAGATTCAACAGTCTATCTGTTCCGAAAGGGTAAACTGATTTATGAAGTTGGTCAATCTGTTGTACAGTTCTACCCGAATAAAGCCATTGTCCTCCATCTTTTTGAACATAGATGTCTGGAAATTCCTTGAAGAGGATATACCTGCTTTTCGAAATGGTACTGTCGTAGTAGTCATTATTACGTGGCACCTCATCTAAGTAAACGTAACTACCCGAGCCATCGAAAATTTGCAATAACTCAATTGCGAAGTTTTCTAATTCTTCTTCAGAATAGTTACCTCGAGAAAGTGACTTGGCTGCTTGATTAGGTAGATAGCTACTCTCTTGGAGGTATTTTAAATGATTAAAAATCACCTCATAAGGTGAATTAAATCGTGAAGGAAGACTATCATTTTGGGCTTGGGCCGCACCAAATCCAGCATAAAAAAGCAGCGTAAAAAGTAAGTATCTCATAGTTATTTTGCAAAGGTATAAATCGCCATTTGATTGTCGAAATTCACAAGTAATTCGTATTCACGTCTATTCTGAAAGTAAAAAATACCGATAGGATTCTTTGTAAAACCGTTTTTAACAAGCTTATTTTCGCCTTGATCATTCAAAACACTTAAATCTCCATTTGCAAGATTTTGGATTATATAGAGTTCGCTATCATTTCTAAAATTATAGTACTCAAAAACCAATTGGCCGACTGTTGGGATTTCCTTCTCAAATTTCTTAGCACCTTTTTCATCAAAGAAAGTAAGGCGATCATTGTCTCTTCTAAGTATTAAAAGCCGGGTGTTCAGCTTATCTCTGACTCCTATAAACCTACTCTGAACAGAGGGCTTAAGCAATTGATTTCGGCCTTTAATGGAAGCATTAAAATCGATAGTTACCAATTCTCCATCTTCGCTCACCACTTGGATATTCGATTCTATAAATGACTGCCCTTGTTTAATAAAATAATCTCCTGATAGTCTTTTATTAAGGCTAACAGGAAAGCCCGGGTAGCTATCGCCCATTCTTGTGATTAGATTAACATCACCATTGGACTGGACTATTACAAAGCAATCTCTTCCTCTAATCCTTACATGTTCTGGCGCTGCTAAAAGTGGAGACCCCATCGACTTAGGGTTCCATCCTTCTAGTTGATCCCCGTTTTTTTCCAACAAGTAAACGTTACCTCTTCTGTCAGTTGTAGCATACCTGTAGTTTTTACTATTGTCGTAGTCCACAACGGTATATTGAATCAGAGGTAATTCAGGTTTGATGGCTTTCGGAAAGTTCTCAACATTATCACCATTTCTGTCAATCACATAAATTGATGAATCTGTAAACATTAAATATTGCAGTTTACGATTTGAGTAGAAGTCAATTTGCTCAATTGATCCATTGATTTTTCCGTTTATTGCTTTCTTCCAAAGTGTATTCCCATTTCGGTCAACCAAATACAGCTGGTTTAGCTGATCTTGAAAAATCAGTTCTTGTGCTCCATTATCATGATTTCTAACAACAAATGGTTTTGAAGTAATCGAAGTATCTGCGTATGCATTTGTGGTTAATTTTAAATTCCCCTCAGCATTATCGCTTATTTTATCTGTCTTAACTTGTGACTTTATTGATTGGTTAAAAGTCAATTCGGCACTTACTAAAAGGTTGTTGGCATTCGCATTCACCTGAAAGCTAAAATTTTCAAAAGAAGAAAAAAGCCGATTGTGTGATTTGAAAAATTGCTTCCACTTAGGGTTGAAGGAATCCAAAAGTGGGTCTAAATAATATTCAAAATTAGTCAGCTGTGTAATGTTCGCCTCTTGGATTAGATTATCTAGATACCTTCTTTTAACTGGAATCCTCCCCCATGTATTCTCAGCCTCGTAGTCATTAAGTACAGTTTTCAATCCATCTA
>JBLIKG010000111.1:0-7060 GCA_047636255.1 Roseivirga sp.
AAATGGAAAAGAATCAGGGGGCCAACACGAATACGTAACCTTATTCTCTGTTGTGGCCATGTTAATTTTGATCATCGCTTGTATCAATTTTATGAACTTGGCAACTGCACGTTCCGAAAGAAGGGCGAAGGAAGTAGGTATCAGAAAAAGCTTGGGTTCAAGTCGAAGTCAATTGATTGCTCAGTTCTATGGTGAGTCATTGGTTATCGCGGTGATTTCTTTTCTCTTTGGTATTTTACTGGTGAATTTACTATTGCCAGCATACAACAATCTGGTAGATAAAAAATTAGCCATAGACTATCTTTCATCTGATTTTTGGTTGTTTTCACTTACAATCATTTTTGTAACAGGGATAGTTTCTGGGAGTTATCCATCACTTTATCTATCTTCTTTCGACCCGATTAAAACACTCAAGGGCAAAGTCTCCGTAGGTAAGAATGCAAATCTACCGCGTAAGATTCTCGTCATGATGCAGTTTGGTTTTGCCATTATTCTCATCATCAGTACGATCGTAATTATCAAACAAATTGATTTGGCAAAGAATCGTGACTTGGGTTATGATCAGGAAGGTTTGATTACGATTCCGCTTACGGACGAGATCACCAAAAATTACGATGTGCTTAAGCAGGAGCTGTTAAGAACAGGCGCAGTGGTGTCTATGACCAGATCAAATAGTGATGTTACTTCTATTCAATCCAACAACTTTTTAAACTGGCCAGGCAAGCCCGAAACTGAAAAAGTAATGTTTGTGACGGTAGTGACGGCTCATGATTATGCTAAAACTGTTGGAGCAGAGATGATTTTGGGTAGAGATTTCTCTAAGGAATATGTAACAGACAGTACCGCCATTGTTGTGAATAGAGCTGCCATGGATTTAATGCAAATAGAAAATCCAATTGGAACACAATTGAATTTATGGGGCGGTAAGCGCACTCTCATTGGTGTAATGGAAAACATATTAATGGGCTCACCTTATGAGCAAGTGAAACCAATGTTTATGTTGCTTGATGATTGGGGCGGTTCTTTGACTTTAAGACTACAAAAGACAGATGATATGTCGGCAACCTTGAAAACTGTTCAGGGTGTTTTCGAAATTTATAATCCTGCTTACCCATTTGATTACCATTTTGTTGATGTGGATTTTGAAAGAAAATATACCACCATTAATCTGACTCGTCAGCTATCGACCATTTTCGCGATACTGACCATCTTTATTACTGGTTTGGGCTTGTTCGGATTGGCCTCATACACCGCAGAGCAGCGTATCAAAGAGATTGGTATTCGTAAAGTTTTAGGTGCTTCGGTCCCTAATTTGGTTGGCTTAATGTCAGTTGACTTTGCAAAATTGGTTTTGATCTCTTTTGTGGTGGCTGCACCTTTGGCCTACTTATTTCTAGATAATTATCTTCAGAAATACAGCATCAGAACAAGTATTGATTGGTGGATTTTCGCGGTGACGGGACTAGTTTCGTTGGTGTTCGCATTAGCTGTGGTAATGAATCAAGCAAGACGTGCGGCATTAGCAAATCCTGTTCAGTCATTGAGGAGTGAGTAACAGTTAATCCTGATTGTGTAATGGCAGCCTCTATTGCATAATCAGGATTAAAGAAAACCATAACTGACCTTTAATACAGTCATTCTGAACTTGTTTCAGAATCCGTAAGATATCATTCCACTCAATAATCATGTTTGCATTTTGAACCTCTTATGTCAGTTCTTTGCACGCGGCTTTCTGTCCTGAGCGGAGCGAAGGACCTACAATCGCAAGAAAACTGATTTAGACCCTTCGTGCCTCAGGGAAGGAAAACAGTCTTTGAAGGTGTTAGAAGAGTTGGAGTTAAGCAGCATTAGATCGTTCATTACACTCTGCTTTTCACCCTGAGTGGCAGCGAAGGAACCAACCTTGGTTAACTGAAAATGAACTTAGACCCTTCGTACCTCAGGGAAGGAAAACAGTCTTTGAAGGTGTTTAGAAGAGTTGGAGGTAAGCAGCATTAGATTGTTCATTGCACGCTGCTTTTCATCCTGAGTGGCAGCGAAGGAACCAACCTTGGTTAACTGAAAATGAACTTAGACCCTTCGTGCCTCAGGGAAGGAAAACAGTCTTTGAAGGTGTTTAGAAGAGTTGGAGGTAAGCAGCATTAGATCCTTCATTACACTCTGCTTTTCATCCTGAGTGGCAGCGAAGGAACCAACCTTGGTTAACTGAAAATGAACTTAGACCCTTCGTACCTCAGGGAAGGAAAACGGTCTTTTGACTTTGGCACGAATAGTTGAGGGAGTATAGGCCCACTTCAATTAATGGCTCACCAATTTCTGTCCTGACCCCGATCTCATTGGAGGAAGGAACTAATTCTAGATTCTATCTACGAATACCCATCTTATCAACCGCAATTACGCCTTTAGGCGACTGGTCAAAGACCAATTCAATGGCTGTACAAGCGAAAGAAGGATCCGTTGAGAAAGCATTAAATGGAATTTCAAAAGTTTCTATAGCCAATTCCCAATCACTGCCTAGGCGAGTGTTCATTTTCCCAATTTTCATATACTTGACTCTGATTTTTGGAGCCAGTTTTTTGTAATCGTAGAGTTGTGTTGAAACGTTAGTGGAATCATTGCTAATCAATCGGATTGTGAAATTAAGGTCTTCATTTCCTTCTAATTTGATCTTTGCATCTTCTGCTCTGGCCATTGAAAACAAGAGTGTTGAAGCAGAATCCAGATTCAAGGCCTCTCTAAAATTGAAGCGATAACTTTTTTCTGATTTAGTGGAATCGTTATCCCAGCCTATGATTACCGCATTCTTTCCTTGTGTGCTTTTGTCTCGGTGTAGAAGCTCTTGCTCATACCAAACATCCAAGTTCTGACTTGAAATAGAGATGTTTTCCGACTTGGTGGTTTCGATATCAATATCTTCCTCGTAATCCACCAAAATTTGATCTTTCGATGATTCGAAATTATTCACATAAACCACGTTGGGAAGCCAATTTGCTGCCACAGCCGCATTTTTCAAAAGCGGTAAATAGTCATGTTTTTTGTCGAAGACGTACTCTGTGAAAGCAGCCAAATAAGTTTTAGCGACCAATCTTTGTTCTTCTCCTTGCAACAAAGGAGCGGTATTCAAAAACCAACCAGAGGTGCCTCCAAAATCATTTCTTCCCCAAATCGAATTGAATTGCCCATGATTGGCTTGGTGCACATAAACACCTGCTTTGATTCGATCAATGGAATCAGTATTACTAATTCGTTGGTATTGTCTTAAACCAAAGAAACTGGCTTCATCTGAATCATAAGCACCTTGAATGGAAAAGTAATTGATGTTTTCTAATTCAACTCTGCGAAAATAACGTGCATCTGTCGGGGCGATGGTTACTACCCCTTGAATGCCAAAGTTGAAGTCGAATGCCACGTTCGCATCGTCTGGGAAATAAGCAAGCTTATTATAGGCAGCAGCAATTGAAACTGCTTCACCACCTCTGGAGTGGCCCATTAAAATGATGTTGTCCAAATCTATTTTTTGGTAGAATTCAGAGTTTACGTCATTGTTCCAGTCCCTCCATTGACTTAAGTGCTTAAGCAGCAACCAAGCCCTTGCTGGCATTTCCTTCCCTCCAAAATCTCCCGACCATGTTCCATTGATGAAGTTCTCGTCCACAGAGACAGTAATAAATCCTTTGCTCGCTAGCAGTTCACCCAGATAAGCATAGCCAGGATCTGAATAATGTTCCATGCTATGGTTACCATGAACGATCAAGACTAAAGGCAGCTTCCCTTCTTTTTTTGGTAACCAAGTTCTTCCATTGATGGGGAATTCAGTAGCTCCAAAACCCCAATATTTTTCTCTCCATTTCTTCTTTTTGCCTTTCCATTCAGGAATGATCAAGGAGGCATCTACACTTGTAGTTTTAATTTTAACTCCTTCACCATATTCTGGTCGCTTTTGATCGGTGCCGCTGCCATAAGTGAAATTGTCAAAAGCATAACTTCCTGCTTCTGCTGGGTTAGCAATTCCCATTTCAGAAAGGGTGGTTACTTCGGTTGGCTTGAAATCTATAGGGTAAGGATTGCTTCCTTCATCAACTAGGAAATAAATAGGAACAGCGATACCTGCTAGTGCAATGAAAGTGAAAAGCGTGTATAGTATTTTGTTTTTGTTTCCTTTGATCAAGTTCATCAATGAACCAGCAAAAAGCACTAAGGCAGAAATAGCAATCGTCATGGATTCTGTCAAGACTGCCGAAGACCAGCTAAATCGCATGTAATCGGCCAAGTAATAGGTGAATACGGTAGCGAGCACTAACGAAATCGCTACGGTTGGAATACCTTTAACTAGAAGATGCAATGCAGAACCAATCCAGCGGAATATATAAAAGGCCAAAATTCCAGCAATTAAATAGGCAGGAAGCTGCAAGAAGAGCGGATATCCACTTCTGAAATAGATGGCTCCAATAGCCATGAAACTAAGGGACAGCAAGAGTAAACCAAAAAATGAACCTCTAATAAAGAGGTCAAGTTGGCTTAGTTTATTGCCCTGAGGTAGTTTGTTTTTCTTGTTGATGCGATTGAAGATAGAAGCCATTTACCGAAATTAAGAGCCTTAATATAGCAAAGTACAAAAGAAGCGCTAAATGGAATGATACGTATGGTTGAAGATTACTTCAATTGGATGTTATGACTTAAATCTTGCAGCAACTTTACCTTAGATTCGAAGATTTCAACCTTGCTTAAAAGCACTTCGACCTGAATGGAACATTCCATTTCGAAAGTTTGATGGCCGATTTCCAGATCAAGTTCTTTGATTAATCGCTGTACTTCGTTCATTTCTTCATAAGGAAAAACCAAAGTAAATCCTTTTGTAATCGCTTTTTCTATGATTTCGTTTTGCTCCAATGCTTCAAATGCTGCTGTCTTGTAAGCTGTAATTAGGCCGCCAACCCCCAACTTTGTACCTCCGAAATATCGAACTACGACCACCAAAGTGTTGGTCAATTCTTTCGATTTTATCTGGCCAAGAATAGGGTCGCCAGCAGAGTGATTTGGCTCTCCATCGTCATTAGCACGATAGTTTTCGCCTTCTAGCCCATAGATATAAGCATAGCAAAAATGTCGGGCATCATAGAATTGCTTTCTCAGTGCCTCTAACTTTTCTTTGACTTCTTCTTCGTTGCTCACTGGGTAGGCAAAAGCCAAGAACTTGCTTCCTTTTTCCTTATAGAATCCTTCGGAAACTTTCGATACGGTGAGGTAGAAATCAGCTGGCATTCGGTAAAAGTAACAATTATGAATTTAGGCTAGAAGGCCTTTAGGATTTCTTGATGACTTAAAAGCAGAATTGCTGCTATCGCCAAACTGATACCAATCCGATTGAGCAGATTCAGTTTTTCTTTGAAAAGCAGAATCGCAAAAATTGTGGAGACGATAATAATTCCAATGTTCAGCGAAGGATATAGAATCGCACCATTATTTTCGAAAGCGGAGAGGGCTTTGAGTTGTAAATAGATAGAAAAGTAGTTGGGTACACCAAGATAAATTCCACCAAGAATGTCCCTTGGTCGTACTTTGATTCTTTTAATCAAGATGAAAATCAAGCCTAAAATGAATGCGGATCCAAAGGTGATGATCGGGAATATGCCTTCTACTTCTTCTTCAATCAAATTATGGTTGGCATAGTTAAGTGTGGTGTCAATTAATCCTCCCAAAAGGAAAACCGCCAATGGTAAGGCAAGATAAGCTAGGGTGATCTTCTTTTTACCAATACTCTCAGAGGCCTGTTTTTTTGAAACTAAATAGATGGCAATAAAGGCAATCCCAATTCCTAAATAATTCCACAAATCGAGCGATGAAGTACCAATTTTGAAGATGAACAAGCTAAACAAAACAGGTATGGCCAATGACATTTTGCTTGCTACTGTAGCTACCGCAATCCCTCGAGTTTGGGTAGTCTTGGCCATTAAGTAGAATGTGCTAACGAAGACTATTCCCAGTACAGCCGCCACTTGAAACCAATTTTGATCAATGGCAATAGTGGCCTTGATGTGCCCAAAACCGATATATAGCACACCCGTAATTACACATACTAAGTAATTAATAACTATGGCAGGAAAAGTATTGATATTGAATTTAGAGAATGACCTAAAGGACAAGAAAATAGCAACATTAGCCAGTATGGTGAGCAGTAGGTAAAACATTGGTTGCGAAGATAGTTAAATGGGATAGCGACTTTATTGGCCTTTTGAGAATTTATAGTCAAAAGTATACAAGTTGTATTATACAACTTGTATAAAAAATTGAGGCTAATTAAGAAACTCGCTCAAGTTCATTCTAAATTCATGTTTAGAACAGTGGATTGATACTAGTATATTGCAGGTGTCATGAATAATACTAAAATCTGTTTTATTTAACTTTTTCAATAAGCAACAGCAACAGTGAAAAAACCCGAGGTTTACACTTTCGATTCGAAGCCTGATTTACGGGGTAACCTTACTTTTTTGGAGGAATTAAAAGACGTTCCTTTTGAAGTAAAGCGGGTGTATTGGCTGTACGCATTACCCGAACAGCAGACTAGAGGCGACCATGCCCATAAAACTGGAGAGCAAGTAATTATAGCCATTCAAGGCAAAATCGAAGTGCTCTTAGAATCTAAGAAAGGCGAACTCTTCAATTGTACATTAGACAAGCCAAATATAGGACTCTATATTCCGCCTTTATGGTGGGGAAAAATGATTTTCAGCAAGAATTCCGTAATGATTGGCTTAGCTTCAGACGAATACAACGAGGACGATTACATTAGAAATAGAAAGGATTTTAAATGAAAAACCTGAAGGTAGTTGAGCAGTCATCTTTAATTGCTGACAGGCAATTTTCTCAAATTCTCTATACTTCGCCTAAGTTTTTAGAAGTGAACAATGACCTTCCTCAAGTGCACTTTTGGCTTATTGATACCGCCACTCAAATTGCATTGGGGCACATCAGTTTTTCTTTGGAAGAAGGTAAAGCCTTAAGCCCAGCCAAAGCCCCTTTTGGAGGTTTTTCGTTGGCGGACTCATTAAAAAGCGATGAG
>JBLIKG010000112.1:0-6937 GCA_047636255.1 Roseivirga sp.
GACCATCCAGAACTAGAAATTGTGGGGATTTGCAAAGATGCCTTCGAGGCCATGGCAGCAATGGAAAAGCAAACGGTCGATTTGATTTTTTTGGATGTAAATATGCCCAAGCTCTCTGGGGTAAATTTCTACAAATCATTGAATCAAAAGCCTGCGGTAGTTTTTACCACGGCTTATCCAGAATTTGCGGTAGAAGGTTTTGAACTAGACGCAGTTGATTATTTACTCAAACCATTTTCATTCGAACGATTTGTAAAGGCCGTCAATAAAGTAAAGGAAAAGGCTGCTGCAAATGTACCAACCAATCACAACGGTTATATTTTGCTCAAAGCAGACAAGAAGATTTATCGCACTCCTTTTGAAGACATTCTTTATTTCGAAGCCCTTGGTGATTATGTCAAAGTCTATTTGCTGGATAAGGTTTTGATTGTGACGACCACGTTAAAAAAGCTGCTGGAAGAATTGCCCGAAGCGCAATTTATCAGGACTCACAAGTCTTTTATCATCAATAAGTCTAAGCTGGAGTACATCGAAGGCAATCAAATCAAGATCAGGGATCAATTTATCGCGATTGGCCAGAGCTTTAAAGAGGAGGTAATGAAGGTTTTGGGAAGTTAAATCCTAATACATTCAATAATCTCTTCTATTTTTAGCCTATGAAAAAAGTGATTCTACTTCTGATTTGTTTTTCGTTGGTGGCTTGCCAAAATGCTGAAAACTCAAATTTATCTTCATTCAAGGTGTATTGCGAAATGGTGGCCAATGGTGCCAAGCCCATTGCATTGAGTCTACCCTTAAGCACAAGTGAAGCAGATGATTTGCGGGCTGATTTCGAAGAGATTTCAGCAGCAAATGGGCTGAAAATATTCAGAGAAGATGATTTTCCTGAGACAAGTCTATTCCCTAAAGGGGGCACAAACGAGAAAACGGTCTTTATTATTTACAAAGAGGATGCTCGGCTGAGCCAATACCAACAATTGAAATCTGATATCGCTGAGGGTATAATAGAAAGCATCGCTTTGGCCAGGCGCATGGGACGCTTGTTGGGTTATGATACCAAAGGCATTAACACACTTTTATCGAAGAATACCGATTTTAGGAGCTATGCTTCTTTCGGGATTGAAGCCCAGACAACATATTTATTTTATGCTGATGTGGAGGCTGCAGTTTCTTTTTATGCTACCGTTTTAGGTCTGAAAAATGTGGGTGATAACCGCTTTCAAATCGGAGAGAATGTATTCTTACAAGTCAACCCGTTAAGTGAAAAACACCCCGCCAATCAGGCCAAATCCACTGCCATTGCTTTTCTAACTGATCAATTGCCCGAATGGTATGAATATCTTCAATCAAAAGCTGTGGAAATTAAATATACCTACAAGCCGAAAGAAGGTGGTCCGCATGATGGCTTTGTGGCCGTAGATCCAGAAGGTTATTTGCTAGAGTTCGAGCAATTTAAACAGCATCCAGAAAATGAACTTTTCGTTGCCGCTTTGGCGCTCAATCCAAGCATCGAAACGGCAGTAGAGGGTTTGAGTTTTTACGGTTCCATTACTTGGACCTATCATCAGGATATGTTAAGACAAGAGAATTTTTACAATGAAATACTGGGTTTTCAGCTGGTAGCTGATCAGGGCTGGACGAAGATTTATCAAATTTCATCGGCTGGCTTTATTGGTTTGGTTGACGAAAGCAGGGGCATGGAGAATTATGCGGATGAAAAGGCCGTTGAATTAGAATGGAAGGTGAAGGATTTAAATGCTTTAGAAAACTATTTATTGAAAGAAGATAGTAGTTATACGGAAGCCATCATGGGACCCGAGCGTTACTTTTATCGCTTTAAATAATTTTATAAGATTTTTCATATCTTGATCGATGATCCAAAACCCACTGTATATCCTCACAGTGCTTTGCGGCCTGATTTTTATCAGTGAGTGGTTAACCAGAAACACGTTCCTCAAGCATATAAGCGGCTCTTTATTAGTTATTATTCTTGGGGCAATCTTGGCCAATGCAGGCTTGATTCCGTCCGCCTCGAATGCCAGCCCAGTATATGACACTATTTTCCGTTATGTAGCGCCAGCCAGTATTTTTTATCTGCTGCTCGGTGTAGACTTAAAACAGCTAAAGAAGGCCGGTTTGCCCATGCTCATGGCTTTTGGGATTGGTGCTGTCGGTACTGGTTTAGGCGTTTTACTTGCGCTACAGCTGATTGATTACCAAACAGTTTTTGGGGAAAATTATGCGGCCATAGCAGGCATGATGACAGGTACTTACATTGGCGGAAGCGCCAATTTCAATGCGGTGGCATTGCATTATGATGTGGTACGAGATGGGGCGATTTACACGGGAATTGTGGTAGCCGATAATATTGTGACTGCGGTTTGGATGTTGGTAACGCTGAGCTTGCCTGCGGTAATGATGAAGCTCCGGCCTCATAAGGCGTTGATTATGGAAGGCACACATCAATCTGTCAATGATTACAGCGAACGCGAGCATGTAGGGCCACTGAGGTTAGGCCTGATGCTTTTTATTGGCATGGCGGCCATGTTGGTTTCTAATTTTTTGGCAGAGCAAATCAACATCCCTTCTGTGCTGATCCTTACCACAATTGCCTTGATCTTGGCACAGCTTAAAGTAATTCAGATGATACCGGGAGCAAAAATGCTAGGGATGTTTACAGTGTATTTGTTCTTGGTGGTGGTGGGTGCTTTTTGCGAATTTAATGCGCTGGTAGAAGTGGGCGAAAATGCATTTCCTATTCTGCTGTTTACCACAGCCATTGTTGCGGTACATGGACTATTTTTAGTGGGCATGGGCTTGATTTTGAAATCAGATTGGTCAATTATTGCCATTGCCTCTCAGGCCAATATTGGTGGAGGTTCTACCGCTTTGGCTTTGGCCAAAAGCTTTAACCGTGACGATCTTTTATTGCCTGCCATCCTTGCGGGCTCTATTGGTACAGGCGTAGGTACTTACTTTGGGTTTCTGGTAGCCGGAATTTTGTAGTCTTGAAGGGTTATAATCATTAAGTCACCTCGTAGAGGTTTTTTTTAGTTATGTAAATTTTGAGTTATCAAGTGTGGATGGAGTCCCAGTATTCATACTGGGTCACAGGTTCTGCCAAAGGCAGATAAATCGGAGAACCTGAGACAGGGACGAAGTCTCACTGTTTAAAGCAAGTTACTGGGTTGATGCATTTGGGGTAAGCTGTCCACTGTTAGTCGAGCAGCATTTAGAAATTAAAACTTAGACTGTACAGTGCTGATGTTAGGGATATCAAATCTGTATGTCTTTAGTTTTTAGCTTTTTAGAAAGGTAAATGTCGATAAAAATAGTAGTTTGCTTTACGTTGTAAAATCTCAACCCAACCTATTATCAATTATGCAAATCAAAAGAAGGGATTTCGTTAAAATACTATCGCTTGGTGGGGTTTTATCACAACAATTTTTGAAAGGGGAAACCTCTTTGGCAAATTCTATTGACACTGATTATCGGAGCTCTAGCGATTCAAAATCGTTGGAAATTCCTCAAAACATTGAGAAAATCTATAACGATGCAATTGTGCATGATGGTTTGATCATTGCCCGCAACTGGAATAAGGCTTCTTTCGAAGCGCTTAAAAAATCTGGTTATACAGGCTTTAATGCTTCTTTGGATTCAGGAAGTTTAGCGAATGCGCTTAAAAACTTGGAGGAATGGCAAAATCGTATCAAGGAAAACTCTAATCGATTAATATTAGCTTCAAGTGCCGAAGATTTTAACAGCGCCAAGAAAGAAGAGAAGGTCGCAGTGATGTTAGGCTTTCAGAATTCCACTATAGTCGAAAACTCGATTGATAATTTAGATACGCTTTATCAGGCAGGGACGCGCTGGATGCAATTGACCTACAACGAACGCAACTTGCTCGGAGATGGATGCACGGAACGAACCAATGCAGGTCTGTCAGACTTTGGAATTGAAGTAGTTGAACGCATGAATGAACTTGGAATCATTGTAGACCTGTCTCATTGCGGTGTTCAAACTACCAATGATGGAATTAAATTCAGTAAATCAGGCGCTTCAATTAACCACTCCATGTGTGAGGCTTTACACAAGAATCACCCACGTGCAAAAACGGATGAACAGATTCGGGCCATGGCGGATAAAGGTGGTGTCATTGGTATTATTTGTTTGGGGTATATGATTGGCCCGAACCTAGGGAAAGAAACAACTTTGGAGACTTATGTCGATCACATCGAGCATGCGGTTAAAGTGGGAGGAATAGACCATGTTGGATTGGGGTCAGACTTTGCTATCCAAGGACTAGAAGCTACTGGCGCAACACGCGACAATTGGTACGTGCCGCGTCTGACTCGTTTCAAACCATCTTATAAGGTGCAATGGCCGCCATGGATCCCCGAACTTGATACGACTGACCGATATCGTCACGTGGCAAGGTCATTAGATAAAAGAGGCTTTAGTACAGGAGATATTGAGAAAATACTTGGTCAAAACTGGCTTCGCTATTTTCGAGAAACATTAAAGCCTTAATCCTATATCTCAATATTTTTTAATCAGTTTCCGAACCCATTTCATTTCTCTTTAAACCTTAATCATGAAATATTCAATCTTTACTATTTTTTTGGCAATCGGCTTCATTACTGGATGTAAAGAGTCAGGTGAGTCAGACAAAACTATTTACGATGTAGTGTTTAGAGAAAATATAGCGGGCACTTATGAAAAATGGCAAACAGCTGAGCATAGTCTTGCATTTTACTACACCTATACGGACAGAGGTAGGGGGCCTAAGTACACCGAGGAAATTTCACTTAACGAGCGAAATTTTATAATAGACCAAAAAATAGAAGGTGTCAACTACTTGAATGTCGCCATCGATGAGGGTTTTTCACTTAACGAGAACACAGTATCCACCAAGAGCCTAATGGGAACAACTGAGGGTGACTTCAATGGGGACAAACTCTATTTCCGTTATGATGGCTCGCCTGCTGTTTACGAAGTGCTTGCTCAACTTTTATTAAAATCTGAAACTGGGGAAGTTGATTTCTATCCCGAAGGAGCAGCAGCACTCACCAATAAAGTCTCCGTCAAGCTTTCAAATGATGCTTCTGTTGAACTTTTGGTAATAAAAGGACTTGAATTAGATCCTACTTATATCTGGATGATGGGCGAGCAAATGGTGTGTAAAATATCAGGTAACCTGCATGTCGTAAGACAAGATTTGAGTGGGATGCGTCTTGAAATGAAAGCTTTGCAGGATAGTATTGAAGATGAAAGCCTCAGAGAGGTTGCCGAAAACTTGACGCATATGGCAGATAAGGTTGTCATTCAAAATGTGAATGTATTTACTGCAGAAGGAACATCAATTTCTAATCAGGATGTAATTATCGAAGGGAAAACGATTAAGGCAATTCAGAAAACGGGAGGAGCTATAATAGATCAAGAGGCTAACATAATTGACGGGACAGGAAAAACCCTCATGCCAGGGATGTTCGATATGCATACCCACAATGATAAATTTAGGGGCTTATTGTACCTGGCAGGAGGGGTGACTTCGGTAAGAGACTTGGCAAACAATAAACAATTAAAGGGCTTGGCGGCTCAATTCGATAGCAATGAAATTCTGGGGCCGCACATTGTAATTTACTCGGGCATAATTGACGGGCCAGGTCCCTTTGCCAACCAACGGAATGTAATTGATAATCTGGAGGAAGGATTGGCAGAGATTCAGGATTACAAAGATTTGGGGTATCAGCAAATAAAATTATACAGTTCGATCAAACCAGAATGGGTACGCCCTTTAACAGATAAAGCACATCAACTAGGGATGCGCATAAGTGGCCATATACCTGCTTATATGACTGCAAGGCAGGCGATAAATCAAGGCTACAATGAGATTCAGCACATCAATATGTTGTTCCTTAATTTTTTATCAGATACAATAGATACCCGAACACCATTGCGATTCACCATGCCTGCCCAGCATGGAGCAGATCTTGACCTAAAGTCGAAGGAATATTTGGATTTTGTAGACCTTCTGAAATCAAAAAACATTCTTGTTGACCCCACTGTAGCCATATTTGAAAATATGCTTGTCTCTCAATCAGGCGAGCTAAGTCCCACTTATCAGGCAATTGCAAACAGGTTTCCTATCATTGAACAGCGTAGTTTTTATACCGGAGGACTTTCAAAAGAAGGGGAACAAGTGTCAAGGTATAAGGAGAGTTTTGATAAGATGTTGGAGGTAGTTGCTGATTTATTTCAGAAAGGGGTGGCCATTGTTCCTGGGACTGACGGCTTGCCAGGATTTTTATACCATAGAGAGCTTGAGCTTTATGTGCAAGCTGGGATTCCGGCTGCTGAAGTATTGAAAATGGCGACCATTAAATCTGCTCAAATAACAGGGGTTTCGGATGTGGTAGGTTCTATTGAAGTCGGCAAAAGGGCGGATCTAATTTTAATTGATGGAAATCCACTAGCAGAGATAAGTGACATTCGAAAAATTGAATGGACCATGAAGGGAGGGAACCTTTATTATAGCAAGGAGCTCTATAATTCAGTAGGAGTGAAGTATTTTAAGTAGCGCTGCTACTGTATATTCAGTGCTTAATTAGACTGTCGTTCGTTTCAATTAAGCTTTATTTTAAAAAAAATTGACCATGAAAAAAACATACAGCTTCTTCTTAATCCTTCTGGCCATTATAGTGACATCGATCGGTTGTGATCAAAAATCTAAACCCGAGGCCGGCTATGACCCAGAAGCGAGATTGAAAGAATTAAACATCACATTACCCACGCCACCACAACCAGTGGCCAATTACGTAAATGCGGTACGGACAGGCAATCTTATTTTCTTGGCAGGCAAGGGGCCACGTTATGCCGATGGGACAGAAATCACGGGTAAATTGGGACAAGATGTTTCTATTGAAAAAGGCTATGA
>JBLIKG010000113.1:0-6842 GCA_047636255.1 Roseivirga sp.
ACAAGAGTACTAAGTGCGAACTTATTAAAGTCAAACTAGGTTTGTATTCTTCAACTCAAGAATTATCATTTATGGAAATAGGCATAGATAGTTTTGCGGCTTCGCCCAATAATCACAGCAATGGAGCTCAATCATTAGGCGAACTATTAGAGCGCATCGAGCTAGCTGACCAAGCGGGTTTAAGCTTCTTTGGCATTGGCGAACACCACCGCAAAGACTTTCTGGACTCCGCGCCTTCCATGATTTTAGCTGCAGCGGCAGCGAAGACCAAAAACATCAGACTTGGGAGTGCCGTCACCGTGCTCAGTGCAGCTGATCCCGTGCGCGTATTTCAAAACTATGCTACCCTGGACCTGCTGTCTGGAGGCAGGGCCGAGATTGTCGCAGGCAGAGGGTCATTTACGGACGCCTTTCCCCTATTTGGTTTAAATCTGAATGATTACGATGCCTTATTCGAAGAAAAACTGAACCTGCTTTTACAAATAAGAGACAATGAAGTGGTCAATTGGTCGGGGAAATTCCGACCAGCGCTAAGGAACCAAGCCATTTACCCCCGCCCTCACCAAGCCAAGTTACCTATTTGGATAGGCGTTGGTGGTACACCAGCCTCTTTTGTAAGAGCGGGCAAACTGGGACTGCCTTTGATGGTGGCCATTATTGGAGGAGAAACCCATCGTTTCCGTCCGCTGGTTGATTTGTATAGAGAAGCAGGTAAAAAAGCCGGATTTGCACCAAGTGAATTGAAAGTAGGCTTGCACTCCCTTGGATTCATAGGCAAAACCAGAGAGGAAGCCGTATCGGATTTCTATCCTAGTTACAAGGAAATGTTCGATAAAATAGGCAGAGAAAGAGGCTTTCCACCTGTGACGAAAGCGGGCTTTGATGCTCAAAATACAGCGACTGGAGCTTTATTAGTGGGAGAACCCAAAGAAATAGCCGACAAAATTATGCGACATAGCGAGGCGCTGGGAGGTATTGAAAGAATTACCTTTCAAATGGATGCGGTGTCAGACCACAATAAACTTATGAAAGCCATAGATCTCATTGGCTCTGAAATTCTCCCTTTGATCAAAGATGCAAATTGAAGTTAGGGCAATCACTCATTTGCGGTTGGCCTTATCTTTAACTTTCCCCCATTAATACCCTTTATAATAAAGGGGGATCAAAATTAGGGATGCGTTTAGTAACGGTATCGTTATTGGAGGTCAGATCGCTTTATGAAATAAGGTTTAGTCCCTTATTAACTTTTTATGGGTTGTGGCCGGTTAGATCATAACCCATTTTATTTTAAGCGTATGGAAACCGATTCCATAGATAGTCAATACACAGACTAAACCATTCCTTTTTAAGGAAGTCAAGCTACGGACAGAATAAATCTCTATTTCATTGAACAAAAATGGCCGCAAATCCATTTAGATACTTTACACTACTTAACTATGACACGAAAAATTATTGGCCTAGTAATAGGTATTATTTTTTTAGCAGGAGCCGCATTGTTGGCCAAAAATCTAATCGACAACAACAAAAGACCCATCGCAGAAGTCGAAAAAACTATAAAAACCGTATTCACGCAGTCTGTGGTGAACGGTGAGATTCCAATTGTGATCAATGCCAATGGAACCCTTGTGGCTTCTAGAAAAATCGAACTGTATGCTGAAGTGCAAGGAATCTTTAAACAAACCAGTAAGGCATTCAAAGCGGGACAGTATTACAAAAATGGAGAAGTGCTTTTGAGTATCGATAGCAGAGAATTTTATACTAGTCTAATCGCACAACGAAGTACGCTTTTTGACCTGATTACTAGTATGATGCCAGATTTAAGGTTCGATTACCCAGAGTCGTTCAAAAACTGGGAAGCTTATGTGAAGCAATTTGATATTCAAAATGACTTATCCCCGCTTCCAGAGCCTGTAAATGATAAAGAGAAATACTTTGTTAACGGCCGTCAGGTCGTTTCTACTTTCTATACAATCAAAAATCTAGAAGAGCGCTATAAAAAATACAAACTCAATGCACCATTTGATGGCGTGTTGACAGAGACATTGGTGAATCCGGGTACGCTAATACGTTCAGGGCAGAAACTCGGTGAATATATCGATCCAAATGAATTCGAACTTGAAGTGAATGTGAATGCACAATTCATGGATATTTTGAAAGTTGGTGAAAACGTAGGGCTATCAAATCTCTCTGGAGAGAAGGAATGGCTGGGAAAAGTTAAAAGAGTAAACGGGCGAATCGATCAGAATACGCAAACAGTCCAAGTATACATTGCAGTAAGTGGCGAAGGCTTAATTGAAGGCATGTACTTAGAAGCCAATATTGTTGCTCGATCTGAAAAAGATGCACTTGAAATCCCAAGGAACTTACTTGTGAATGAAAATCAGTTGTTCATAGTAAATGGTGATCATTTAGAGTTGAAAGAGATCTCTGCTGTTTACTTCACCGATAAAACTGCCATTATAAAAGGATTACCTGATGGCACTGAAATGTTGAATAGGCCAATTCCTGGTGCCTATGACGGAATGCTTGTAAAATCTACTAAGACGAACAACCCAATAGTTCAATAAGCCATGCGGAAAGTAATTAGTTATTTTATCAAATATCCGGTGGCGGTTAATGTGATGATGCTTGCCATTATAATTTTTGGTGTAATAGGCATGTTCAAAATGAAATCATCATTTTTCCCGCTTAATGAGTCTAAAATTATTAATGTAGGCATTACCTACCCTGGTGCTTCACCTCAAGAAATTGAAGAAGGCATTGTGCTTAAAATCGAAGATAATCTCAAAGGCCTTGTTGGGGTAGATAGGGTTACTTCTGTAAGTAATGAAAACTCAGGAAGAATCACGGTAGAAATTGAAAAGGGACGCGACATCGATGTAATGCTTTCCGAAGTAAAAAACGCTGTTGATAGAGTACCTTCCTACCCTTCGGGCATGGAGCCTTTGGTAGTGAGTAAAACTGAAAGCACCCGAGAAACCATTGGTTTCGCATTAAGTGGTAAAAATATCCCTCTAAAAACGCTCAAAGAAATTGCTCGAGAAGTAGAAAACGACCTAAGAGGTATTCAAGGGATATCGCAAGTGGCCATCACAGGATATCCAGCAGAAGAAATTGAGATTGCAGTAAGAGAAAAAGACCTTTTGGCTTACAATCTTACTTTTGAACAAGTTGCGCAAACCATCGCCAGAGAAAACATTTTGGTGACTGGAGGAAATATAAAAACGGACGTTGAAGAATACCTTATTCGCGCCAATAGTAGGTCTTATATCGCGAAAGAGCTAGACTACCTTATTGTTAGAGCGGATCCTTCTGGGAACGTAATTCGCCTTAGAGATATCGCTGATGTAAGAGATAGATTCGCGGAAAGCCCTAATGCCAGTTTCTTTAATGGTGATATGGCTGTCAATATCAGCATCAGTAACACGAATGATGAAGACTTACTTTCAACCGCAGAAACCGTCAAGGCATACATTACAGAATTTAATCAGCGCTACAGCAATGCAACGTTGAATATCGTCAGTGATTCATCCATCACCTTGAATCAAAGAACGATTTTGCTTACTGAAAATGCCTTAATCGGAATGGCGCTTGTATTATTCTTTCTATCGCTATTTCTAAATACTCGATTGGCCTTTTGGGTAGCGATTGGAATACCTGTTGCATTTCTAGGGATGTTCATTTTTGCACCTGGCTTGGACGTCACCATCAATGTACTATCACTGTTCGGAATGATTATCGTGATCGGTATTTTAGTAGATGACGGGATTGTGGTGGCAGAAAATATTTATTACCACTACGAGAAGGGGAAAAGTAGAGTTCAGGCAGCAATAGATGGTACAATGGAGGTTATTCCTCCTATTGTCTCGGCCATTATCACTACCATTCTGGCATTTAGCACATTCTTGTTTTTAGATGGTCAAATCGGTGAATTCTTTGGCGAAGTATCTATTGTAGTAATCCTTACATTATCCGTCTCCTTGGTAGAAGCATTAATCATTCTTCCTGCTCATATCGCCCATTCTCAAGCTTTAGTAAAAGAAGATCCTTCAGTAAAAAAGAAAGGATTGGCCAGGGTGTTTTCCAAACTCCGAGAGATCAATAAGATTGGAGATGCCATCATAGGCTTTTTAAGAGATCGACTCTATTCTAAGGCTTTAGCGTTTACACTGAAAAATAAATTCCTGACTTTAGCCTTTACCGTAGCTTTATTGATCCTTACCCTTGGCTCAATTGGTGGAGGCTTGATCCGAACCACTTTTTTCCCTCAAATTGCTAGTGACAGGGTTACTATAAACCTTAAAATGCCCGAAGGAACCAGCGTCAATATCACAGATTCGATCATTTCGATGATTGAAAAAAAGGTATGGATCATTAATGAGGAATTTACCGCAAAGCAAAGCGATAATCGTCAGGTCGTTGAAAACGTGATTAAAAGATTGGGGCCAGGTACTGCGACTGGTTCGCTGGATATAAACCTACTTCCAGGTGAGCTTCGTGAAGTTCAGTCATCTGTGATTTCAGAAGCAATAAGAAAAGCGGCTGGACCTATTTATGGAGCAGAATCAATTGTATTTGGTTCTGGTGGAAATTTTGGAGGAAGTCCAGTTTCAGTTTCTCTTTTAGGGAGTAATATCTCTGAATTGAAAGCAGCTAAAGATGAACTTAAAACAGCACTCCAAAACAACGGACTTTTAAAGGATATTACTGATAACGATCCTGAAGGTATCAAAGAGATTAAAATCAATCTTAAAGAAAAAGCCTATTTGGTAGGACTCAGTACCCAAGAAGTAATGAGCCAAGTCCGCTATGCATTCTTCGGTTTCCAAGCGCAACGTTTTCAACGTGGTCAGGATGAAATTAGAGTTTGGGTAAGATATGATGCCGAAAATAGATCTAGCATTAATAATTTGGATGAAATGAAAATCAGAACCGCAGATGGTTCTAGAATTCCATTCGCTGAAATTGCTGACTATACCATCGAACGTGGCGAAGTGGCGATCAACCATTTGGAAGGAAGAAGGGAAATTCAAATTACAGCTGATTTAACCGATCCTTCAGAAAGTGCTACCGATATTTTAGCAGATATTAAGAACAATGTTATCCCTGAAATTCTATCAAAATACCCTACGGTAAGCCCTTCTTTTGAAGGTCAAAATCGCGAATTTGATAAAATAACTGACTCTGCATTAACGGTAATTCCGGCCATTCTTTTACTGATTTATATAACGATTGCCTTTACATTTAGATCCTATAGCCAACCTATTCTCTTGTTTTTGCTGATCCCATTAAGTTTGATTGGCGTTGGCTGGGGCCATTATATCCACAATTTCCCAATCAATATTCTTTCTTGGCTAGGGATTATAGCCTTGATTGGAATTATGGTGAACGATGGACTGGTGTTGATCGGTAAGTTCAATGGTAACTTGAAAGAAGGAATGCAATATGATGAGGCACTTTTAGAAGCTGCTAAATCAAGGTTTAGAGCGATTTTCCTTACCTCATTAACTACGATTGCAGGTCTTGCTCCTTTAATTTTAGAAAAGAGTAGACAAGCTCAGTTTTTGATCCCAATGGCTATTTCTATCGCCTATGGGATTGCTGTCGCCACTTTACTTACGCTTATCATTTTACCGCTCTTGCTTTCAATCACCAACTCGATTAAAGTAGGCTTTAAATGGTTGGGCAGTGGAAATAAGGTGAGCAAAGAAGAAGTTGAACGTGCCGTTATTGAATTAAATGCTGAAACTTATGAATAAGAAAATATACATTTTAATTGTCTCTGCATTTTTGATTTCACAGAATATGCAGGCTCAAACGATACTTTCTAAATCTGAAATCATTCAGATTATTCTAGAAAGTAGTTTTGATGTCAAAGTAGCTGAAAACGCTATTGAAGTGGCAAAGAATAACACTAGTATTTATAATTCTGGGTATTTACCCACTTTGAATGCCAGCGCAGGTCTGAACTTCAACAAGGATAATATTGCGGTAGAATTCCAGGATGGTTCCGAACGATCATTAGATGGAGCAACATCGAATAGTGAAAATGCCGGGCTTAGCTTGAATTATGTACTTTTCGATGGCTTCAATCGCAAATACAATATATCGCGTAACCAAGAAACCCTGAATAGAAGCCAGTTGAACGCGAGATCTGTTTTGGAAAACACGCTTTTACAGGCCTTTACGGCCTATTACGAAGTGGCCAGACTCGAACAGAACCTTCAAAGTTTAATTGAGACCTTGAGCATTTCAAAAGAGCGATTGGTACGAGCAGAATATGGTTTTGACTATGGAAGAAATACTAAGCTTGATGTTTCTAATGCTGAGGTAGATGTAAACACTGATAGTATCAATTACTTAAACGCGCGTCAAAGCTTTAGCAATGCCAAACGAAACCTTAATTTCATACTTGGAAGAAACGTAGCCCCAATTGATTACTCTGTAGATACAACATTAACGATTACTGAAATTAACGAAAGAGATGATTTCGCAAGTCTAATGCTAACTCAAAACGTGCAATACTTAATTGCTCAGTCAGATGTGAATTTAAGACAATTCGATACCCGAATTGCTTCCACTAACTATTTGCCCACTCTTAGTTTGACAAGTGGCTACAATTTTAGAAAAGGCAATAACAACAGTGCTTCTTTCACTGCTTCTAACTCTTCAAGTGGACTTACTGGCGGACTTACTTTTGGTTGGAATCTTTTCGATGGAGGACAAACTAAAACTGCAACTCAAAATGCTAAGATTAATGAAAGCACCCAAGAAACGCTTCTACTCCAAATTGAAAATCAAATCCATTTGAATTTCGAAAATGCTTGGGGTGACTTTCAGAA
>JBLIKG010000114.1:0-6832 GCA_047636255.1 Roseivirga sp.
TCAAAATTAGTCAGCTGTGTAATGTTCGCCTCTTGGATTAGATTATCTAGATACCTTCTTTTAACTGGAATCCTCCCCCATGTATTCTCAGCCTCGTAGTCATTAAGTACAGTTTTCAATCCATCTATCTTATCGCTCATCAATAGAATGTTATTGAAAAAAGCATAGAATGGCTTATCCATCGAACTGTACTCTTGGCCGTAAAGCGTTGCAAAAAAATCCATTCGGTTAACGAATCGAATTTCACTAGAAATATAATTCTCAGAAAAAAGTGTATCCCCCTCTGCCCTACTCACTAGAGAATATTCATTGAGCAGGTTTCTAGTACTTTCAATATCTGTTACTTCGGCCAATAAGACCGTAGTCTTTGACTTATCTCCTAAGTCGAGTTGAATTTCGCATACCTCAGCATTTTGGAATGAAATAAACTGCGAAGCATTAAAGTTTGGTAGTGCAATACTTTTTCTATTCCCGACACCAAACCACTTTACAAAAGTCGCAGAACTTGGGATGAAATTCTCTGCTTTAATTGGTGCATTAGAAGGTAATTCTGCCAAAACCTCATCAGTCACTCCCCCAATTCCTTTAAATGCTATTGCATCTTCACTCGGTTCGACAACAAAACTAAGTAACCCCGACATAACCTTTTGTTGTGAATCATTTGAACCACCAGTTAGTACATTTATGAAGCGACTTAGACGATCCGCGTTAAGTAAAAATCGAACTCCGCTTATTTTTGAATCAAACTTAGCATTGGACTTTATTAGTCGGAAATTATCCCCTTCAGATGTTCTGATAACATCTTCTAACAAAACCGAATTAGAGGAAAGCACTAGGTAACCACCTGTTACTAAAAAGCCCCATTTATTTTCCTTCAATGTCGATTCATAAATCACTTGATCGTTAAAAACCCTAGAATCAAAAACTATTTCCTTTCCAAACCAAAGTTTTGCTAAGGACTGAACATTGGCAGGAATCCATTCAAAGCCTTGCGCTTTAATAAAAACTAATGGCTCTATACCACTGTTGGAAGTAACATGAAATGAAATAAAAAGTGGGTTGGTATTTATTTTGGATTGTAATACCGAAGATGCTACCAAAGAGTCTACCTTACTATTTGCCTCTACCAAGCTTTGAATAAATGGCAAGTCATTTGCTTCATCCCACCAGCTGTATTCTTGTAATTTTTGAATTTCCTGATCCAAGTTTTCGATCATGACTAAACCCAAGCTATTGCTGGGGATCAAAGTCTCAATTTTGGAGTGATCCGATTTCTTTAGAAGTAACCAATAGGACGAAAATAAAATTGCAACAACAACTGTGACTAAGAGTAAAACCTTCGTTTTCAAAGAGATCTAAATTTGAGTGGTGGAACTATGGCGAAATTACACAATTCTAACTTACTCAACAGAACGGTTTAAAAGATTATAAAGTCGGTATTTGAAGTAAATTATTAACAACTAATCACAACTTATCATAGAGAAAATGAGTCACTTAAATGGACTATTAAAAAAACAATGCTGTATATACGTTAGCTATTTTAAAGTTATCCTAAAAAGATTTATAAATTAGTTTGGCCTTGTTTTTATTGTAATTTATCTTTGTACCTGTTTATCTAAAGAAACTACCTCGCCTATATGAAATTGACTATAATTATTTTTGCTTTTCTCATTTCCTCTATTGCTGTTTACAAGAACAAAACTGCTGAAAGCGTCCTAATTAAAAATATTGATTACGTAAATGGCGTCTATTATTATGAAGACCATATTTTCAATGGTGACATAATTGATTATTACGAAAATGAAATCTTGAAATTTAGATATGCTGTATTAAATGGCAGGCTGCATGGTTTAGCTAAGGAATTCTATCCATCAGGAAAAGTAAAGAGTGAGAGAAATTATATAATAAGTAAGCTATACGGCCAATTTACAGAGTATTTCGAGAGCAGTGAGATACTGGCTCAATTTGACGTTAAACTCAATGCTTATGGCCAAGGAGAAATCGTTGATCACCTTACAATTGGCGAACTAAAAAAAGGAAAGTACAAGTCTAAAAATTACGATGAAGGAATCATCTATTTCATTTCTGACAATGGAGATTCATATGACAACAGCGAGAAAATCTCTATTCTGAATCAAACCAATTACAGAATAATGGACAAAGAAAATAAAAAGACTTTAATCGAAGTAAAATAAGCCCAATGGTTATTTAAACAGAAAAGGTGCCTTAATGTGGCACCTTTTCTGTTTATTCTATCTCTTATTTGAATTATAACAAATCGTTAGTTTTTCTGACGGCATCAGCACTAGTAATCATTTCAGCTTTCTCCTCATCGGTCAAATCAATTTCAACGATTCTCTCAATTCCATTGAAACCTAATATTGCAGGAACACCAATACAAATATCGTTTAACCCATACTCGCCTTCTAACATACAAGAGCATGGAAACATTTTTTTAGCGTCAGTTGCAATCGCTTGAACCATGGCAGAAACCGCAGCACCTGGCGCATACCAAGCAGAAGTACCTAGTAATTTCGTTAAAGTGGCACCACCAACTTTCGTCTCTTGCTTAACTTCTTCCATGCGTTCAGCACTGATGAACTCACTAACAGGCACACTATTTCTAGTGGCTAATCTTGTTAATGGGATCATGCCAGTATCACTATGTCCACCGATGACCATTCCATCTACATCTGAAATTGGAGCATCTAACGCTTCAGCCAAACGATATTTGAATCGAGCTGAATCCAAAGCTCCACCCATACCTATAATTCTATTTTTAGGAATTCCTGTTGCTTTGTGAGTAAGATATGTCATAGTATCCATTGGGTTAGATACCACAATAATGATCACATTTGGTGATGCCTTAATCAAGCTTTCGGCTACGCCTTTTACAATACCAGCATTAGTACTGATCAATTCCTCACGAGTCATCCCTGGCTTACGTGGAATGCCTGAGGTGATTACAGCTACATGACTTCCAGCAGTTTTGCTATAGTCATTTGTAGTTCCTGTAATTTTTGTATCGAAACCATTAAGAGATGCAGTTTGCATCAAGTCCATGGCCTTACCTTCCGCAAAACCTTCTTTGATATCAATTAAAACTACTTCTGAGGCAAAATCTTTAATAGCAATATACTCTGCACAACTGGCACCTACTGCTCCGGCACCTACAACGGTTACTTTCATTTCTTAGGGGTTTAGTTTCTTCAACATGACAAAGTTAATCAGGCATCGTTCTAAATGAAATCAACTTTTCAAAGATTATGCAGACGGATGAATTGAAGAATAAGCCTGCTTTAACTCGAAGAAACCAAATGAGTCGCAATAGGATTTAAAAAGTTGATCGGTGTATTTATTATACCTTATAAGAAGACTTTCAAGCACAGTGGCTTTAATCTTAGGATACGATTCAAATATGTCTTTTATATTACCCTGAGGCAACACAAAAATATCTGCCTCCTCGCTCACCACAATAGCATTGTAAATTCTGTGATTACCTAAAATAAAGGCATTATCTCCAAAACATTCATTCTTGGTAGCATGCTGGAGTTCTTCAAATTCACCTTTTCGTGTCAAACATAGTTTAACTTCTCCTTCTACAATAATATAAACGGCCTGACTCGGATCTTTGCTAAAGAATACTGCTTCGTCTCTTTTGTACTTTCTTGGATATAAGTAAGGTATAAAAATGAAAAGCTCATCATCGTTTAAGTTTCTAAAAGGCTCTACCCCTTTCAGAAAGTTGATTTGATCCTTTTCACTTTGGTTGTATGCCTTTTTAAATGGATTATACATTCTGTTTGATTCTTAACACCTGTTTAGTTTTCGCTGTTACCTTAAACCGATCATCTATTCTCCGGCCAACAATCCAAACAATTTCATTATTTGAGACAACTACTCGGATGTCCTGTTTTAAGTTTAGAGGAATTTTTTCGTCTATCATAAAGTCACTGAGTTTTTTTTTGCCTTTCATTCCCAAAGGATAAAAATAATCACCTTCGCTATAAGCTCTGATCACAAGCGGAAACCTAAGTTTCGAGTAATCCAATTCCGCTATTGCTGCATTTCTCTGTAATGAATGGCTATCGGTTAATCTTTCAATCAAGTACTCACTTCCTGAAAGGGAAAATAAAGTTTGTCCGTCAATAATTTGAAATTGTTCGAAAGCATTAGATGATAATGGTGCAATGACTAAACTCGTTCTATCAATAACCAATTGGTGTGTAGAAGTTAAGAATTGCTTACCAGGCATGCCTTCAATCACTTCCAAAATTTCTTTGGATTGCTCGTAATTAAACCCAAACTCTTTTAGAATTTCAGATAATTGAAAAACACCCACTTGATTTGACTTCAAATCCTCTTTGTCAATTTCAGCAAAACTACCTTTGATTTTCAAAATCGATTTAAGCCATTCGATTCTATTATGAAAAACCGATTCAACCTCTGCATTCTTTTCAATCGTATTTTTAAAGGTCTCCAATAAACTCGGATTCAGCTCTGAAAGCTTTGGGACAACTTGATGTCTAAGAAAATTGCGCTTATAATCGTCCGAAGCATTCGAACTGTCCTCTCTCCATTCAATACCTTCTGACTTTGCATAGGCTTCGATATCGCTTCGTTCGAAATCTAACAAAGGGCGAATGACATTACCCATTTTAGATTTCATTCCTCTCAAACCTGAAATTGAAGTACCCCTAACCAAATTCAATAGGACTGTCTCAAGATTATCGTTCAAATGATGCGCGATCACGATCTTGTCTAATTTATGAACTTTAATAAGTTCGTTAAACCATTGATAACGCAAATTTCTTGCGGCCATTTGGGTTGAAATCCCTTCTGAAATAGCATAAAGTTTGGTGTCAAATCTTTTATCGAAGTATTGAAAGCCTAAATCTGCACTTATCTTTTTCACAAAAGCTGCATCGCCATCTGACGCTTGCCCTCTCAATTGAAAGTTGCAATGTGCTACCGTCACATTATAATTAGCTAGCTTACACAAGTTCAAAAGCACCATTGAATCAAGTCCACCACTCACTGCCAATAAGAGCTTTTCACCATTATTAATGAGGGCACGCTTTTTGACAAACTGTAAAAACTGATTCAACATGAATCAAAATTAGCATAAATCGATAATTTTGCACTTTCGAAAACATGATCAAGTCCTTTTTCTTTTTTACCCTCCTAATTGTTCCCTCAATAACCTTCGCTCAAACCAAGGTGATCGTTAAGTATGCGGAATTGCTAACTTCATCTCAAATCAAAGGAGTTGAGGCTCAAAAACTAATTGGAAAAGTATGGTTAACTGAGGGGAATACAAATATCTATTGCGATTCGGCTTACCTATATAAGGCAACTAATAATGCAATTGCCTACGGACATGTGAAAATAATAGACACTGTAGATTCTCTGGATCTTCGGGGCGATTATTTAGAATACACTGGAAGTGTTGGTATTGCTAAAATGCGAAAGAATGTAGTTTTGAAGGATGACAGCACAAAACTATACACTGATTTTCTTGATTATAACCGAGCCACTCAAACCGCATATTACTATTATGGTGGCAAATTAGTCGATAGCACAAATGTATTGACCAGTAAGAGCGGATATTACAATTCAGATACCAAAGCAGCCCTCTTCATCGATTCTGTTTATTTAGAAAATCCTGATTTCGATTTGTACACCGACAGTCTTGACTATTCAACTATCACGAAAGTAGCGGTATCCAAAGGCAGAACTTTGGGGATTTCAGCAGATGGCGATTCTCTTAAAACCAATACTGGTTTCCTTTACAAATCATTGGAGAAATATAGTGAAGTATATAACGGGTGGATTAAAACAGAGGACTACGAGATTAAAGGCGATTTACTCGTTGCCGATGACAGCCTAAAATTTTATAGTGGGGATGGAAATATAGAGATGTTGTCATATTCAGATTCACTGACTGTTTATGGCGAACATGCCAGATACTACAAAAACGAAAGTGAGGTATATGTTTATGAGAACTCCTACCTAAAAAAAATGATGCAAGGTGATAGCCTATTTATTAGAGGGGATACACTTAAATCAGTTCAGAATAAGGAAAAAAACATCAAATACCTTAGCGCATTTCATAATGTAAAGCTCTATAAATCTGATTTCCAAGGCGCTGCTGACTCAATTTCTTATAATATGTTAGATTCTACTATTTATATGTTCAAAGCCCCATTAATATGGAATGCGGACAGCCAAATTTCAGCCGACTCTTTAAATATTCAGCTAGCGAATAATAAAGTATCCAAAATGTTTTTGAAGCAGAATTCATTTGTCATTACACAAGATTCATCCGAGAATTTTAATCAAATAAAAGGGCGAGAGATGTTAGTGGATTTCAAAAATGGCCAAATAACGAAAACCGATGTTTTCGGAAATGGAGAAAGCATCTACTTTGCTTATGATCAGAAAAATGGTTCTTTGAGTATGAATAAACTGACTTGTTCTAATATGGCCCTATACTTCGACAAAAACACGGTTTCGGAACTAAGGACCTACCGAGAAGTAGATGGTAAAATCATTCCTGAGCCGGAAATTGTAAATCCTGAAAAAAGACTTAGAGGTTTTAAATGGTTAATAGAAGAGAAGCCAACACTCGAAATGATTAGAGGCAAGCAGAATTTCAATCGTTAAATTTAGTTAATCATCTCGAAAGGGATAAAATTCTCCTTTTCTTTACATTCTCATCCTAACTCAAAGAAGATTGGAATTATCGGACAGAACAGGTAACTTTGCCAACTTATGAAAAAAACGGTATTAATAGCCCTTTTAGCAACTCTCATCTCACTTTCAAGCTGCA
>JBLIKG010000115.1:0-6802 GCA_047636255.1 Roseivirga sp.
AAATGAAGCAATGGCAGCCGCGGTGTATCTGCCAATTCCTTTGAGCTTTAGTAGCTCATCGAAATTATCAGGAAACTCTCCTTGATAGTCCTTTACAACAGTTTTAGCACAAACATGAAGGTTTCTAGCTCTAGAATAATATCCCAAGCCTTGCCAAAGCCTTAATACTTCTGTCTCTGACGCACTGGCCAAATCAAATACAGTTGGATACTGCGTTATAAAGGCTTTATAATAGGGTAAGCCTTGGGCAACCCGTGTCTGCTGAAGAATTATCTCTGAGAGCCAAATCTTGTAAGGATCAGTAGTATTACGCCATGGTAGGTCACGTTTATTGTGTTCGTACCAGTTAATTAATTGATTTGCAAAGACTTTACTGTTGGACATGTATATATTTTATGCTCAATTTCGACCAGTTCGATGTATTGGGTAAATTTTGAGGGTTTGTTTTTTTAATTAGAAATGAACTCGTAATTTTGCAGGCCAAAATAACTGGGAATTAGTTTTTTACACAATATTTATAAATCTAAAATTTAACAACGGTGACGAAAGCAGATGTTATTAACGAAATAGCAGAGAAGACAGGTATAGATAGGTCTGACGTTACTACGACAGTAGAAACTCTTTTCGCTGTTGTAAAGGATTCAATGGCAGAAGGTGAAAATATCTATGTTAGAGGATTCGGTAGTTTTGTCAATAAAAAAAGGGCAAAAAAGATTGCTAGAAATATTTCAAAAAATACTGCTATCGTAATTGATGAGCACTTTGTACCAAGCTTTAAACCTTCTAAAGTGTTTATTGAGCAGGTAAAAGTGAGCGACAAGGTGAAAATCGCCAACAAATAAACAAGCCTTAAAGGCTTTATGAAAAGAACTCAGATCGTTTTAGTCATTATTGGCATACTAGCCGTTGCAGGCCTTTATAGCTTGCCTGGTGTTGTGGTTGATAATAAGGAAGACGAAAAAGTTGGTTTCGTTGATGAGAGCATGCCTGGTGGAGAAATTACGGACCACAGTTCGGAAATTCCTGAAGAGATTCAACCTAAAATTGATTTTTGGAAGGATAAATTAACAAGTAATACTCTTGATGAAGTCGCGCTTGATTCATTGATGGCCATATTTCAAGCCATCAATTTATATGACAGCGCAGCGATTTACGCTGAAAACTTCGCCTTTAAGCATCAAGATTTAAATCTTTGGCATAAGGCCGGAGATGCATATTTCGGAGCTTTTACTTATGCTTTAGATCAAGCAAAAGTGGAGCGCCTTGGCAATAAAGCCCGCGAAATGTATAGCAAAGTACTGGTAGCTGAGCCAGACAGATTGGACATAAAAAATAATGTTGCTATGACTTACATTGCAACAGCCAATCCTATGCAAGGGATTATGATGCTGAGGGAAATATTAGAAATTGATAAACAAAACGAACAGGCCCTTTTAAATATGGGTCGCCTTTCAATGCAATCAGGTCAGTATGATCGTGCGGTAGAAAGGTTCGAAGCTTTAGTGAATTATCATCCGACTAGCTTGGATGGAAACTATCTTTTGGCGGTATGCTACTTTGAATCTGGAAAAAGCGATAAAGCTAAAGCCCAGTTTCAAAAAGTAAAAAGTATGGATTCTGACCCTGTAGTTCAAACTGCAGTAGATGATTATCTGAAAAGAATTAAATAAAGTATCAAAACATTAAAACATCATTATTATGCCTTGCGGTAAAAAAAGAAAGAGACATAAGATTTCTACTCACAAAAGAAAAAAGAGACTAAGAAAGAACAGACATAAGAAGAAGTAATCACTTCTTCTTTTTCTGCTTATACGCATCATTAGTTCTATTTATAACATTTAACTTTTTTCAAATTGAGCAACGAATTAGTAATTAATTCGACTCAAGATGGATGTCGTATAGCCCTTCTTAAAGATAAAAGCTTGGTTGAATTTCATCATGATCAAGATGACAACCAGTTTAAGGTAGGTGATATGTACTTGGGTACCGTTAAAAAAGTAGTCCAAGGTTTGAATGCGGCCTTTATTGATATAGGATACGAGAAAGATGCTTTTTTGCATTATCTCGACCTTGGGCCTCAAATCAATTCACTGAACAAATACACCGGAATGGCCCAAAAGGCCAATGATGTCAACGGAAATCTTGCGAAATTCAAGATGGAGCCTGACATTAACAAGCTTGGCAAAATGGGCCAAGTGTTGACACGTGGTCAACAAATCCTTGTTCAGGTTGTTAAAGAACCTATTTCTACTAAAGGGCCACGACTCTCTTGCGAGTTGTCTATTGCCGGGCGCTACATGGTGCTAGTTCCCTTCTCGGATTCCATTAATATTTCAAAGAAAATCACTGATGGAGAAGAGAGAAAAAGATTATTGAGATTGATTTCATCAATCAAACCTGAAAAATTTGGCGTTATCGTTCGCACCGTAGCGAAAGGAAAAGACGTGGCCGAATTAGACAAGGACCTTAGAAATCTCGAAGAAACTTGGATTGAAGGCATTCAAAAGCTTCACAAGGCTAAGCCTCGAGAGAAAGTAATCGGAGAAATGAGCAGGGCCTCTTCCCTACTCAGAGACATTCTCAACGAGTCTTTCGACAGCGTAGTAACTGACGATAAAGACATTTACAATGAGATCAAGTCTTACATCCATAAGATTGCCCCTGACAAGGAAAAGATTGTAAAGCATTACACTGGGAAAGCGAAAATCTTCGAGAGTTTCGGTATTGAAAAGCAATTCAAATCGCTTTTCGGAAAAACAGTAAGCTTACCTAAAGGAGGATACCTTATCATTGAACATACTGAAGCACTTCATGTGATTGATGTGAACAGTGGTAATAAATCCAACGCAGGCGAAGACCAGGAAAGTACTGCACTTTCAGTTAATATTGAAGCGGCTAAAGAAGTTGCACGCCAATTGCGCCTTCGAGATATGGGCGGAATTATCGTGATCGACTTTATTGATATGCGCAAGGCTGAAAATAAAAAGGAGCTTTATAATGTAATGCGTGGCATCATGGAGGAAGATCGTGCTAAGAACACTGTGCTTCCAATTACCAAATTTGGTCTTATGCAAATTACTCGTCAAAGGGTAAGACCTGAGATGAATATTACAACGCGAGAAAACTGCCCTTCATGTGGTGGAACTGGCAAGGTAAGTGCAACAATTCTTGTTTCAGATACTATCGAAAAAAGCATTGAATACATTTTAGGAACTCAGAACGAAAAAGCGGTTGTGCTTACAGTTCATCCATTCCTTCATGCTTATTTCACTAAAGGTATTTTCTCGAAGCGCTGGGAATGGTACAAGAAGTACCATACTTGGGTAAAAATTGAAAAGGATAGCTCTTTGGGCTTATCTAATTATAGATTTAATAATAAGCTTGGCGAGGAAATCGCTATGGCTGAATAAAACAAATAAAAAAGGCTCACAGTGTGAGCCTTTTTTATTTACAAATATCATTGGCCGAAAATTACTTTATTGATCCAAGTCTAGAGAAGACGCTTGTGCTTGATGTGATATTGAAGTAGTTTACCACCCCTCCTAATAATAAGGTTCAAATGCTCTCCCCTTTTACTCTTAAGAATCGCGTTGATCTCGGTCAGGTCATAGAAAAAAGCTGGACTTCCATTCAAAGCGATCACTTCGTCACCCACTATCAACCCAATTTTTTTTGCAGGAGAATCTTCAATAATATCATTGATATAATAAGCATTTAAGTTGTCTCCATAGGCCATAACATTCATTCCTATTGTATTGAATCTAAATGGCGTTCTGTAATCTTTATTCTTCTTAAGATAAACCGAGTTCCGGCTGTAATCAAAAATGACATGAAACCTTGAAAAAAGATCCGCCCCAATGGTGCCATAACGATGGTCGCCATTGGCATCTACTTGCGACCTTTCTGAAACTCTCCATTCAACAGGGTATGAAGTAATGACATCTTTGAATTTGAATTTCCCAAATTTAACCCTATCCACTCTTCCTACCTTTCCGCTTAGAATTCCACCAATGCTACGCCCTACAACATGGTCTAAAGTTCTTTCGGGAAGAATAACATCCTCATTAGAGTCAGCATCTAAGAATAAAGCGCTGCTAGCGCCAGTATCAATTAAGAGCTTGACATCAATTGTTTTTCCTTTACGCTGCTTTATCTGCACGTTCATGAATGGCCTCGAATTATAAATCTGAATATCAAATTTTTTAAAACCCTTGGGTACCCTAAATTCTTCTGGTTTTGAAAGCCAAATTTTCATGTTTGTATAGTCGACTTCCACTATAAAACGATTAAAGAGTTCGGACCCAAGTATTCCGTGAGCAGCAATTCCAAGTACATTGTCTACGTCAACAAAATTCTCCTGCAGGACAAACATTGATTGATCCGCTCCCGTAACTCCTGAAATATCAACATCTATATTGCTCGCAACCCAAATGTCCGTAATCTTATTTCCATTAGGCGCAAAAACAGGAATCGTTCTTGCATTGACTAGATTATGCTCTCCAATAATCATTTTATCGAAGATCATTCCTGATTCCGAACCAGTGTCTAAAATGAAGTTATATGGGCCTTTACCATTAATCTTAATGGGTATTATCATAAGGTTACTTTCATTCTTAAATGATAGTTCAACCCTTTTCCTACCATCATTCAATTCGAATCCATAAGGAAATTGTGCCACCAATGACTCAGTAGTCAAGATCAGGATGAAGCAAATTATGTATGGCACTACTCGCATGACAATAATTAAATTAATCTTTGGTTGGTAAATCATTAACACTTCAATAAACGTAAATCCTTACCTAATAATTGAAACAGCAGTCTTACTTGAATACCTTCCTATAAATTGGTTTTCTAAAAAAGAATTGCAGATACATGACTGGATATAGAAGATAGTCAAAAAACTTGAAGGATGAGCTGTAGTCGATATCATCAACTATTGAAACTATGCCGTTTTCAAGCAATAATGTATGCCTATGTTGCCATGTCTTGAGAAAAAAAGGAAGTTCAATTCCTTTATCGACAAACTCGAATTTTTGAGGGTTAGACACATTAGAAATTATCTCACTTGTCCACATCTGTTTAAAAATTAAGAAATCAAGCTCCAAAGAAACAATATCTCCTTTCAAGCATCCATCAAAGCGCTTTAGGATCACCTTGGGGAACGGAGGACTTAGCTTTTTAAACAAGTCTTCATTAAACCCTGAGATGACTTGTGATAAGGACTGACCTACTTCTGTCGAGATTTTCAGCTTCATAATGGTGTAACTATAAATGACGATAAAAGTTGAATCACTGAAATATTTTGGGATTGCAACTTAATCTTAGTACTTTTTGATGTTTGTCACCTAACACTTCATTTTTATGCAGCTTTCCATGGGCTATGATCGTATCGATGGCAAAAAACTCATTATTTTGCTCTGCACCTTATTTTTAGGGATCACTCTCAAATCGCAAAGTCAGGATTTCTCAAGGGTAAAATCAAAGTATGATTTTAAAACTGATGCTACAGAACGGCTGGCTGAACTTGTTACTGCCAAGAAATACGATGAAGCATTAGAGTTTGCCAATGAAGAAATCAACAAAGCGAGCAAAAATGCTCAATATGAAGAACTTGTTCTTCTCATCGAAAGAAAGGCTGACTTATTTAGACGGCTACTTCAGTTTGAAGAAGGAGAAAAAACAGCAACGGAAGCTATACAGATCGCCATTGAAAAACTAGGCCAAAATCATATTTTATTAGCAAAGTCATATCTTACAAGAGGCATAATTGAACATAGAAAGAATGACTTCTACACTGCAAGTTCTAATTTTGATTCCTCTCAGGTCATTTATGAAAACTCCATTCAATATGATTCCTTAATGTATGATAGAATTATTGAATACAAATATTACGCTTACACCTATACTGAAAAAAATGCTGATACGCTTAGGAAGTATATTGATAAAAGATTCAAATCTGTTCTTGACAATCCAAAAAGCACAACACATGACATAATTTATTATATGCATGATTATCCCAAGTTGTACAGAGAAACTGGTGATTTTTATCAAGCGCTGGCTTACTCAATTGCCGAAGTAGTTTATGCGAACGAAAACATCGAAACAATAGAAGCTAAAGATCATACCTCAGCCTATTACAATTTAATACACACGCTTAATTCCATGAAAAAATATGATCTCGCTTTAGCGATTTGTGAAGACGCCTTGAGTTTTTACAATTCAGATAGCAGATTTAAAGAATCGATAAATCTTATTGATATTCAGGCTCTGAGGCCTTCAATATTAATGAGTCTTAAAGAATACAACAAAGCAATTAATTATTACATCGAACTAATCTCATCATTCGACAACTCCATTAAACCTAATGAAATAAAGTTTCAATCGCAGTTACAAATTAGTTTAGCAAGCTGCTACATAGCTATTGGAGACAACGACAGAGCTAACGAATACTTGGATATTTCTTTAAATAAAATAAAGTCCATAAATAGGCTACCTGATAAGCAGGCTGCCTCTCTTTTCCGAATAAAAGGAGATTACTATAAGTCGGAAATTGACTTTAAAAATGCTTTTTTAAGTTATGATTCCGCAGTCAAAAATGGTATACCGGAATATTTTCTTGATAGTCCATTAGACTTTCCGGTCATACAAGACCAAAAAATCTCTTTTACAGTACTTCTTGATCTCAAAGAAAAAGCAATCTCTTTATCTAAGTTATTTCAGAATGAGTTTTCAGACAGCCTAGTCATATTAAGTTCTATAAACCAATATGTTTTGAACTCACATAGTATCCTTATGGAAAGAA
>JBLIKG010000116.1:0-6749 GCA_047636255.1 Roseivirga sp.
GGTCGTCATAGTAGATTAATGGCAGATATTATAATTAATAAGATATACGATTCACCAATGTTCAGCTGGGGAACAGAAGATTTAGTGCATCAAAGCGATGCTAGAAGTACATACTTGAAAGCAGTAAAAGAAGCCGATCATGATAGTTTTCAACCACTAATTGAATTTGCAAGATCCTAAGAAATAAATATAAGCACGAAAGCACAACAACACCTATGATTGCATTGGGGTTTAGTGGTAAGTTCTAGTTTCATCACACTAAGTTAGTTCCGTCAAATTTTTAATTTAACAGCGTGTATTGATTTGATGCTCAAATCAAAAATGTGCCAATTTAGGTTATCAAAACTTTTGTGTTTTTAAATGCCCAACGCAACATAGCCGAGACCGTTCTACCTCAAATCCCCTACCCTAAGAAATCTTTTCGATCAACTTATCCATAAAAGCCATGCCTTGTCTTAGTTGATCTTTGTCAATAAACTCGTTAGCACGGTGCGCTTGGGCAATATCTCCAGGGCCACAAATAATCGCCTGAAAACCACCTTCAGCAAACTGCCCTGCTTCCGCAGCATAGGAAACCGCATCTAATTTCGGGTCCTCCACTAAATCCTGAACGAAAGCAACAATTTCCATCTCATCTGCAGTATTCAAACCCGGTACAGCAGGATGTACATTGCTTGTCGTGATCTTAAAATCAGGATAGATTTTTCTTAATTCCGCTTCGCGTTCTCTACAATAGATATCAAATTCATCTTTTATCTGTTGTGGAGTTTCAGAAGGGATTGTTCTTACATCCCAACAAAAGGTACAAGACTGTGCAATCACGTTTGGTGCAAGACCGCCCTTGATTAAACCAATATGAATTGAGGTATGATTCGGAGTAAAACGATCATCTGTTCTGCCTGCAGATATCAAAGAGTTCATTTTATTTTCAAGCCAAAGAATGAGTCGCATAGATTCATGAATCGCACTTACCTCCTGCTTAATTCTGCTACTATGCCCTTCTGAACCCGCTACGGTAGTTTCAAAAATACAAATGCCTTTCTGGCCAGTAACTGGAAGCATCATGGTAGGTTCACCAATAATGGCAAACTTAGGTTTTTCAACATAATGCTCATTAATGGCTTTTACCAAGTCTGGCGCACCAAGACAGCCAATTTCTTCATCATAAGAGAAAGCAAAATAGATAGGTTGCTTTAAATCCGCTTTAAGCATGTCGGGCAAGGCTGCCAAGCAACAAGCTATAAAACCTTTCATATCGCAAGAACCACGGCTGTAAAGCCTTCCATCCTCTTTGTCGGTGAGTATCCATGGGTCGCTATCCCATGCTTGGCCTTCCACTGGCACTACATCCATATGACCAGAAAGAATTACTCCACCGTCAACTGCTGGTCCTATTCTACAATGCAGATTGGCTTTATTGCCTTCTGAGTTGGGTACGCGATGATGTTCCACACCATGCTGATCAAGGTATCCTTCTATCCATTCGAGAATACTAAAGTTACTTTCGCCCCCTAACACCTGAAATGACACTAATTTGGTTAAAATCTCTTCTACTTTCATATGCTTGGTATTTAGTAAATCGTGCTTGGTACATTGTGCTTAGTGCTCAGTACATCGTGCTTAGTGCTCAGTACATTGTGCTTCGTATTTCGTAAACCATTTATATTAGATCCTTCGCTAACTCAGGATGAAAAACCATAAAACGTTTTTCATCCATAACTCAAGCGGTTCAGAGCTTAACATAAAATCGTAATTCAACATTTGTAATCCGTAACTCTTAATTCGAAAATCATAAATCGTAATTCGTAATCCATCTATGTTAGATCCTTCGCAAACTCAGGATAAAAAACCATAAAACGTTTTTCATCCAAAACTCAAGCGGTTCAGAGCTTAACATAAAATCGTAATTCAACATTTGTGATCCGTAACTCTTAATTCGAAAATCATAAATCGTAATTCTTACTTCTTAATTCTTACTTCTTACTTCTTAATTAACTAGGCTGGTCCCCAGTTAATGCTCACACTGAATATTAAGAACAGCCATGAAATTCCCAAAATCACTAATACTATGGGCATTATAAATTTGAGCCATCGGTCAAAGGGAATTCGGCACAACGCAAGCATTGCGATTAAACCTCCCATCGTTGGATTGAAAAGATTGGTTACTCCATCTCCAATTTGAAAGGCTAAAATCGTGGTCTGTCTTGTCAGCCCCAGTAAGTCTCCCAAGGGAATCATTATTGGTAATGTAGCCAATGCTTGACCACTTCCAGATGGAATAATGAAGTTAATTCCTGATTGGGCGAGGGACATGGAAAAAGCGGAAGCGTATAAAGGAAGTCCTTTCAAGGATTCACTCAAGTTAAATGCAATCGTATCGGAGATATGACCCATTTCCATCGCCACCTTAATGGAAGTTGCTAGACCAACCATAAATGCACCTGGCGCCACAACAGCCACCGAAGAAAGTACAGTATCGCCTAATTCTGACCCAGACATACGAGCTGCCAAACCTGCTACAATAGAGATAATGATAAATACTGCACTGATTTCTGTGAGGTACCAATGAAAGTTAAAGACACCATAAAGCATAAAGACCAAGCCTCCCACAAAAATGGCTAGTATCAGCCAATTATTGCCTGACATTCCATAGTCAGCCAAGGGTTTAGAAAGCTTGAACCCTTTGGTATCAATACCTATCGCTAGACTTCGATCTGGGTCTTTTATAATGCGTTTGAAATAGCGCACATTCATAAAGGCTAGAAAACTGATCGCTGTGAAGCACAACAATGACCTAAGCAGCCAACCAGAAAACATTGGCATTTGCGCCAAAGTGTGGCCCGTACCTACCGTGTAAGGATTTACTGGTGAAAGACCAAAACCCACTACAATACCACCCACTGCGATTCCAGCGGCTAACATTAAATCGCCACCAATCGCCAAAGAAGCTATCGCTGCAATAGGAATCATGGCTATGTTATTTTCGAAACCAACGAACACACCCAAGGCACCAAAAAGATAGGTCATCAATACTACTAGAAGTAATCTCCTATCGTAGCCCATTTTCTTAACGAATGTTCCGACAGCATTTTCGATCATGCCAGATTTCTCCAAAATCCCGAACATAATACCGCTAGAGAACACCACAAAAATGATGAGGATTGCCGAGGTAAAACCACCAGGAATGGCCCTAAACATATCCAAAAAAGACAAAGGAGTAGCATCAATGATATGATAGGAATCTGGTATAACCATCAACCTTCCATTCACTAAAGTCCTTTCATACTCCCCAGCTGGTATAAAATGAGTCAGAATTGAAATCAGAATCAAGATACCGAAAAGCAGTACTACAGGATGCGGTATTTTTCTATACCAGACCTCCTTTTTGATCATATTTTAGGCTTACTTCAGTTTCTGGAATGAAGAATTAATAGACTGATATTCAGCCTTCAACTCTTCAAGTCGTTCGTAAACATCTTGCCCTGGCGCTTGATCTGCTCTTCCTAACATTGAACCTAAATAACCTAATTGGCTTTGAAGCATACCTTGCATATAAGTACCTGGTGGAGTTACTATTCTATAATAAAGCGCTTCCAATTCAGCTTTTTTCTTTTGGTTATTCTTGCTCACTTTCTCAGTTTGAAGTGAGTTTTCAAGGGCCTTCTTCATTTCTGAAACAGAAACTAATAGTCTTTCAACCTCCTCCTGAAATGATTGGACTTGTAAGCCTACCTTTTCCTGCTCTTTTACATCAGCATCCGTCACCAAAGTTGCTCTAGGATCAAGTGCTAAATTGAATTGTTCGGTCAATACCTTGCCATCCACTTTAAGTCGTACCGAATAATTACCGGTAGAAACCATTGGACCAAAACCTTGATAGGCTCTTTTTGGATTGGAATCCCAACCGCCTGCATTCCTCATATTCCATGAAAAGCGGTTAAGTCCTGATTCGTTCTCTAAACCAGATGACGGTGGTGGTGTTGAAAAGCCAGTTGCCATATCTACTTCCAAATTCTCAACAGGAACAGGTTTGCCACTCGTGAAGGACTTCACTACTCTACCCTCTTCATTCACAATTTCCAACTCTACTGCTTGATCTTTATCTTTTAAATAATAGTCAATAGTCACTGCTGGGTTTGGAAATTCCGGAGTACCGCTTCCTCCTCTATAGCGAAAGCGAAAAGTATCTTCTGGTTTGAAAAGGTAAACATCTGAGCTTAACGCAGCATCCATACTATACATGCTTGAAATGTTATCTAAGATCCAAAAACCTCTTCCCATGGTTGACATGGCGATATCATTATCATAAATTTTCAAATCAGTAATTGGCGTGACCGGCAGGTTGTTCTGGAATGATTGCCAGTTTTTACCATCATCAAAAGAAGTGAACAAACCGAACTCCGTACCTGCGAAAAGTAGGCCTTCCTTTGTTGGATCTTCCCTTACCACCCTTACTGGATAGTCATTCGGAATACCATTAGTGATCAATTCCCAAGTAGCGCCATAATCTTCCGTCTTGAAGATATAAGGCTTATAATCATTCAATTGATATCTTAAAACCGTTACATAGGCCTTTGCTGGGTTATGTGGAGAAGGCTCCACCGAGTCTACTCTACCATCAAGTGGCATTTTAGGTGTTACATTCTTCCATGTTTTACCTCCATCTCGGGTTACATGGATTGGTCCATCATTTGCGCCTACCCAAATCAGGCCTTCCTGAAGCTTCGATTCTTGAATTTCATAAATTGTACTGAAATACTCTTCTCCGGTCACATCTCGAGTGATTGGGCGGCCAGCAGCCACTTGTCTTTTAGGATCAAAAGCCGTTAAATCTGGAGAAATGATTTCCCAAGTCTTTCCGTTATCGGTCGTTTTGTGAAGGTATTGTGAACCGTGATACACGACATCGGGATTGTGTGACGATACATGGATTGGTGCAATACGCTGAAATCTAAATTTTAACTTATCTCCGTCATGGCCATAGATGTTCATCGCCCCAACGCTGTACTGCATTTCTTGCCCTGTTCGCTTGTCATATACTCCGAAATTTCCTTTACAATTAGAATAAACGATATCTGAATTCCCTGGCTTTGGCACTGCAGGCCCCGTTTCGCAGCCACCTAAATCAAAAATTGGAAAGTCGTTTGCACCTGTTGGTAAACTCGGCACTGCTACTGTAGAATTATCTTGCTGGCCAGCATATAACCAATAAGGTTGTTGATCATCAATATCGACCTGGTATAATTCTGAAGTAGGCTGGTTATTTTGAGCTGACCAGGACTTACCATTATTCAAGGTGATGTTGGCGCCACCATCATTGCTTTGCACCCATATAGATGTATCATTTGGGTTAATCCAAAGGTCGTGATTATCGCCATGAGGTGTTGACTGATTTTTCCAAGTTTTACCGCCATCTGTAGATTTAAGAAAACGCAAGGCATTATTGAAAATGACATCAGCATTTTTTGGATTAGCATAAATGTTAGTGTAGTAGAAAGGCCTGTTGGTTAGGTTGGCATTATCACTTATGAAGGTCCAGTCCATCCCTCTATTGTCTGATTTATAAAGTCCGCCTTTATCATCGCCTGCTTCTATGTTGGCATAAACTACTTCTGGATTTGCTGCAGAAACAGCGAAGTCAATTTTACCAATTAGTCCGTTAGGCAGTCCTTTTGTTAACTTAGCCCAAGTCTCTCCTCCGTCTATGGACTTGTAAATACCTCCTTCTTTGGATCCACTAATGATATCCCAAGGCTTTCTTTCGGCTCTCCAAGCACCTGCATAAATAATGTTGGGATTGTCTGGTGCAAATTCTAAATCAGAGAAACCTATGCTATCAGAATGATAGAGGACTTTCTTCCAGTTTTTACCTCCATCCTGTGTTCTAAAAATACCACGCTCTTCATTTCTACCAAAGGCATTTCCAATGGCAGCAACAAAAACGATATCTGGATTATTCGGATTAATTTCAACGGCACCGATTTGGCCAGTTTTCTCTAAGCCAATCATCGACCAAGTTTTGCCGGCATCAATACTTTTATAGACTCCTTTGCCAGTAATCACGTTGGAACGTAAGCCATCAGAGCCTGTTCCCACATACATGACGTCAGGATTACGCTGATAAACAGCGATAGCTCCAATGGATGGAGTAGCGAAGTAGCCATCAGAAATATTCCCCCAAGTGATACCATAATCATCTGTTTTCCAGACACCACCACCAGAGGCGCCCATAAAAAATGTAGATGGTCGATTATTAACCCCCATCACTGCTGTTACACGTCCACCCCGATTAGGGCCAACATTTCTAAATTTAAAAGCGGATAGTGGGTAATCAGATTGTCCAAAACTTGAAAAAACTGAAAGAAATAAAATGGCCGATAATAGCCCAGATATAAGTTTACGCATAGTTAATAGGGTCTTGAATCGGGAATATAATAAACAAAGACAAACTACACTGTGAAAATTGTTTGATTGGTAAAATAGATGAATGAACTCCGACCTAAACGGTGGGAAGCTCTTACATGAGATTACTCGCTTCTTAATGCTTTTATTGGGTTGCCTAAAGCTGTTTTCATTGACGTAAAACCCACGGTTGACCAAGCGATCTAGCGCAGAATGTACATCGCTAATATTGATTTCCTCTCCGTCTGACTTTCTATTTCTTTCAAAACACTTATTCCGTAAGCGTTACAACTGAGAATGGCTACCATGAGCAACACAAGCACTCCAAATTCATCTAAATTAACTCT
>JBLIKG010000117.1:0-6744 GCA_047636255.1 Roseivirga sp.
GAAAACATTAAGGTATTCAATGTCAATTCTCGTGGTAAAGAACGTGAAGGGGATTTCAGAAGCAGACAAGCCGAAAAAATCAAAGTGACCTTTAATCTTTCCGAAAATGCCGTTGCTCCTGTTGCAGGACATAAGATCATGATTCAAATTGTTGATCCTGCTGGTAATGTAGTTTTTGATATTGCGCGAGGTTCTGGTTCTTTCCAAGTGGATGGTCGCGAACAATTCTTTACTTCTGTGCAAGAAATCCTCTTCGACAACTCCAAGCAAGAACTGAGTTTCGTTTATGACAAAGGCTCTGAATTTGATGAAGGTGACTATAAAATCAACATCATTTCTGATTTCTACGAAATAGGCCAAGCAAGTTTTTCCGTGCGATAGCAGGCTGCCATCAATACCATTTTTCAGGAGCACAGCAACAGGCTTACTGGACTTTCGGGGTTGTGCAAACGATAGCATTTGGCTTTAAAGGCGAATAGGTTATCTTTCAATTTCGGTTAGTGCCCTCTTAAACCTTGATCTATGCTCGCCATTCAGAAAAACTTCACCAAGTCCTTTTACATTTTACTGAGCTTACCCGCCACGGCTATGGGCTTTGCTCTATCCGTACAAATTGCTGCGCTAAGCTGGATATTGAATACCAAGTTCGGATTCAATCTTGAAGAAATCGGTTTTGTTTGGGCAGCTGGACCAACCGCAGGTATTTTAGGGCAGGTCATCATAGGCTTAGTGAGTGATAAAGTATGGTTCTGGGGCGGAAGAAGAAGACCTTTTATTTTGATTGGAGGAACAATAGCCGCACTTATGCTTTTGGCCTTGCCTAATATTGATGTTATCAGCGAAGCTTTAGGGGTCGAGGAAGTGATTGGCGTTGCCATTGCCGTTGCGCTTTCTCTTGATTTAGCCATTAATATCAGCTTCAACCCTACCCGATCGGTCATAGCAGATGTCACTAAAGAAGGTACTGTCAGAACCAAAGGATACACTTGGATGCAGACCATTTCTGGCTTCTTCGGAGTAATCGCCTACTTGATCGGTGCATTTATCGGTAATTATGAGCTCATTTATTTAGGCGCCATTTTGGTCTTCCTATTCTCTATCATTCCTACATTCTTTATTACCGAACCTAAAGTTTTAGATGAAGTAGAAGAAATTATTGAAACAGCGAAACCGAAGGGAAAATCCAATATGCCTGAATTCTTAAAGATTTGCCTGGCGCATTCCTTTACTTGGTTGGGTGTTCAAACCATGTTTGTTTATTCATTCGCTTATATTAAAGAAGTCATCATGGGTTTCGGTACAACCGAGAGTCTCACAGATCTTCAAAATAATGACATCGGTTTTACCATTGGAATTGCTTTTGCGGTCCTGAATACAGTTGGCTTTATTCTGCCTGCTTTAGTTTTAGAGCCTTTGACAGAGAAAATAGGCAGGGTAAAAACACATACCTTATGTATTGCCATCATGGCCATTGGTTATTCGTTGATTATTTTAATGGGGCAAAGCACTCTCTCCCTCTATTTTTTAATGGCTGTAGTGGGCATTGGTTGGGCGGCTGTGGTAAGCCTTCCATTTGCCATCATGTCTGAGACTGTTAACCAAAGTAAAATGGGGCTATTTATGGGCCTTTTTAATCTTTCTGTAGTACTTCCACAATTAGTAGCATCGAACCTTGGTGGCTATATTGATGGTCAAGAAGACAAATCTGTAATTTTCATTATCAGTGCAATATCCTTGGGCATTTCGGCAGTTTTGTGGCTCTTTGTCAAAGAGAGTCAGAAGATAAAAGTCCAACTAAGTCCAGCTTCATCTCATTAATATTGAACCATGAAATCAAAACTATTCCTTTCTTTCATTGCTATTGTTATACTAAATATGGCCTGTGAAACCACACCAACTTACGAGTCTTACAATGATTATCCTGTTTACGAAGGGAATGATTTAGGCTTTACCTACAATCCCGAGCAAACTCAATTCAAATTATGGTCTCCAGCCGCATCAGCCGCTAAACTTCATTTATATGAAAAAGGAAATGGCGACACCAAAATCAAATCAATTGATTTGAAAAGAGGAGAAAATGGTGTTTGGGCAACAAATGTGAAAGGTGATCAAAAGAATAAATACTACACTTTTCAAGTGGAACAAAATAGCCAATGGCTCCAAGAAAAACCTGATTTGTATGCACAGGCCGTGGGAGTCAATGGACAAAGGGCCATGGTGATAGAGCTTTCTGAAACCAATCCTGAGGGTTGGGAAGCTGACACAAAACCAGCACTCGAGAATTTCACAGACATCATTCTTTATGAACTTCAGATCAGGGACATGTCCATTCATGAAAGTTCTGGCATTACGACTAAAGGTAAATATTTAGGACTGACTGAAACGGGCACTAAAAATCCAGCAGGCTTATCCACTGGTTTAGATCACATCAAGGACTTAGGAGTTACCCACGTGCACCTATTACCCACCTTCGACAATCGTTCAATTGATGAAACTCGTTTGGACGTCCCGCAATACAATTGGGGTTATGATCCACTCAACTACAATGTGCCAGAAGGAAGTTTTTCGACCGATCCTTATGATGGCCGAACAAGAATAAAGGAGTTTAAAGAGATGGTGCAAACCATGCATAAAAATGGTTTGAGAGTTGTTTTAGACGTGGTTTATAATCACACTGGGCAAACGGAAGATTCCAATTTCAACCAACTGGTTCCATTTTATTATTATCGCCAGAACGAAAAAGGAGGATTTTCGGATGCCGCTGCTTGTGGCAACGAAACCGCTTCTGAGCGTGAAATGATGCGCAAATACATGATCGAATCGGTAGTCTATTGGGCGAAGGAATACCATTTAGACGGTTTTCGATTTGACCTTATGGGAATTCATGACATTGAAACCATGAATCAAATCAGTGCTGAACTGCACAAAATTGATCCTTCAATCTTTATTTATGGAGAAGGCTGGACAGCAGGTTCCTCTCCCCTTCCAATGGAGCAACAAGCCCTAAAAGCCAATACTTATAAATTAGATAAAATAGCTGCTTTTAGTGACGACATGCGCGATGGATTAAAAGGAAGTGTGTTTGAAGAAAAAGAAGGCGGTTTTGCAAGTAACAGAAAGGGCTTGAAAGAAAGTGTTAAGTTTGGCATAGTGGCCTCAACGGAACATCCTCAAGTTGACTATGAGGCTGTTAATTATTCAAAAGCACCATGGGCAGCAGAGCCTTACCAAACGATCAACTATGTCTCTTGCCATGATAACAACACGCTTTACGATAAGCTGAAGCTATCTAATGAAGATGCTTCGGAAGAAGAAATCATCAAAATGCATATGCTCGCTGAAACCGCTGTTTTGACCTCTCAAGGGGTCCCTTTTCTGCATGCAGGCATGGAAATGCTTCGTACTAAAGATGGTGTAGAAAACTCATACAATTCATCTGACGAAATCAACCAAATCGACTGGAATAGAAAGACAACCTACAAATCTGTTTTTGATTACTATCAAGGGATTATAGCGCTTAGGAAAAATCATCCTGCATTCAGGATGATGTCGAAAGAAATGATTCAAGAGCACCTTGAATTCAAGGAAACTACAGATGACAATGTGATCTTCTATCGATTAAAAGACAATGCCAATGGCGATGAATGGAAAGAAATCATCGTGCTATTGAACGGCAGCGACTTGAACAAAACCATCGATATGCCAAAAGGAAATTATACTCTAGTCGCTGATGGGCAAAAAGTAGATGAAAGCGGGATCAGGAGTTACAATAATGGCGTAATCACCATTCCAGCTTATACCGCTTTTATTTTGAAGGCAAACTAAGTTCGGTTTCGAAAACCATCACCGCATAACCCTTTAAAAGAACCCTATCTCCTTTTAAAACGGTTTGCATTTCGCCTGTACGCGCTGAAGCTTGGAATGCTTTGAATTCTGTTTTGCCAGTTTGATTTGCCCAATAAGGAGTTAAAATGGTGTGCATAAAACCTGTTACCGGATCTTCCTTGATGCCTAAGTTCGGAGCGAAATAACGACTTACGAAATCATAGCCCGATTGCTCTCCTTTCGCTGAAACAATGACTCCGTTCTTGGCTTGAGCAGCAATAATTTCTGAATTTGGATTAGCATTCAATACAGCCTCTTCCTGCTCAAAAATCAAAATTAACTCATCTGGGTAATCGAGTACTTCCTTGATCGGGTAACCAAACACCAATTCCATTTCGGCTTTAACAAAAGCCAAATGAGGTTTTGCTGGATTGGATGGAAAGTCCATAGTAATCATTCCATTCTCGTCTAAGCTGGTAAAAAGGGACCCGCTTAAAGTTCTAAATTCAATAGTCTCTGATTTAGACCAATGTCCCTTTTCCCAAAGCGCAAAAGCCGAGGCCAAAGTAGCATGTCCGCAGAGTGGAACTTCAGAAGCTGGCGTAAACCATCGCAAATCACAATAATTATCGTGAAGTGTGACAAATGCCGTTTCGGACAAATTCATTTCTAGCGCAATCCGCTGCATTAACTCTGTGGACAGGTCATTTTCAACAATAGCAACGGCCGCAGGATTTCCTTTAAATAATTCCTTAGTAAATGAGTCGACTTGATAAATTTTCATACCACTTGTTTAGTCTTTCTATTTTTATAAATCACATTGAGCACCACTCCTACCAAAACACAGGTCATCCCTAAATAAGTTTGAAGATTGAATGTCTCTCCAAACAAAACGTAACCGAAACCTAAGGCATAAATAATCCCTATGAAACTCAAGTTCGAAACCTTTGCTAATTCCTCTGACTGGTAAGACTTCGTCATATAGTATTGAGCAATTTGTGTAAGCACACCAATGGCTAAAAGTATAACCCATTCGAAACCATGAGGTTGAACCCAATGGAAGATCGAGTAAATACCCACTATTGGTAAGGTAACTAATGGGAAGTAGAAAATAATGACTAGAGGATGCTCGCTCGTCTTGAGCTTTCTAATCATATTGTAGGCAATTCCAGAACAAAAAGCCGCTCCAACCCCCAGCAAAGCCATATAAGGCGAAACTCTTGGGTCGAAACCTTTGATCATCAAAATTCCAGCAAATGACATTGCGAAAAACAACCATTGCATCCAAACCACCTTTTCCTTTACGATCCACATTCCCAAAATAGTTGTGAAAATTGGGCCAAGAAACATAAGTGTCACTGCGCTTGCCAAAGGTATTTCTTGAAGTGTAGTGAAAAACATCATCAGGGCTAAAGCACCTGCAAATCCACGCAAAAAAAGTATCTTTCTATTCTTACCCAATAAAGGCACCCTTTGGAATTTAAGGGCTATACCAGACATAGCAAACGAAACAATCGATCTGAACAAAATGATTTCAATAGCAGGAATATTGGGGACATACTTAATAAGGACATTCATTATGGCAAAAATGAATGTAGACAACAGCATATACTGAACTCCCTTTGAAAGCATTCGCGAAGTTGCGATATTCCAAACAATTATCTCATCATTAAAATTTAAAAAATGGCATTAAAAGTAGGTTCAACCGCACCAGAAATAAATTTAAAAAGTACTGATGGAGAAAGGTTTATCCTGAGTGAGACGATGAGTGGTAAGCCCTGCATAATTTACTTCTACCCTAAAGACTTTACGCCTGGATGTACCGAAGAAGCTTGCACTTTTAGGGATTCATTTTCAGAATTCCGCAATTTAAACATTGACGTTTTCGGCATTAGCCGAGATACAATTGCAAGTCATTTGAAATTTAAATCCCAGCATAAATTACCCTTCGAATTACTTTCAGATATTGACGGCAAAGTTTGCAAGGCTTATGATGCATTGGTACCGATTATAGGTTTACCAAAAAGGGTGACCTACCTTTTAAATGCCAAACATAAAATAGTCGCAGTTTATCAAGACATGTTTGGCGCAAGAAAGCACATAGAAAAAATGCTTAAAGAGATGAATTCCGCCAATAGATAGCAACTTTTCGCGTTTGACTCATATCTTTACGATCTTATATTTTACCCAAGCAGTAATTAAATGACTAAAACGCGTCTAATTGTTCTGCTTTTCGCCCTGATAACGAAAAGTATCCACGGTCAACAGTATGTCACTACTGGCGACTTTGACAGAATTTCGAAAGCTTCTTTTGGACTTGGATTGAATACTTATCTTGGAGATTTATCAGATTTTGGAACTGACTCTAAATTACAATTTGGATTAAGTACAACATTGGGTTACGAACACCTCTTTACTGATAAGATTTCAATCAGAGGTAGTTTATCGATTTACTCCATAAAAGGAGCTGATTCATTCTCTGTTGAATCAGATAGGCTTGAGAGAAACCTCTCATTTAAAGCAACTAACGTGGAATTTGTTGGCCAAGCTCTTTTTTATGCTTTCCCCCACCCTCAATCGGGATATAAAAACCGGGCTTTTGGCAACCCCTACTTTGCTTTAGGACTTGGAGTTACTACAAATAAACCCAAAGCTACTTTGGCCGGAACTGATTATGAATTAAGACCTTTAAGGCTAGAAGGTATTGAATATGGTACATTGGCAGTAGTCATACCCATAGGTGCCGGAGTAAGTATTTTCATTAATAGAAATATGGACTTACAATTAGAAATTCAGTATACCCAAACACTTACTAAATACCTTGATGATGTAAGTGCAAACTATAGAGATCCATCATCATTTGTTGATCCAATTGCAGCCCAATTATCTGATAGAAGGGTAGAACTCGGACTTGACTCT
>JBLIKG010000118.1:0-6733 GCA_047636255.1 Roseivirga sp.
AAACAGCATTTGAGGTAGTTAAAAAATAATAGGATAAAATATAGCCTGAGGTCTATTTTGGTTATACTACTTCTGATACTCTATTTTAAGAATTTTCCATACAAAATCACCCATTTTGGTTTGAACTATTACTTCATCTCCAACAGTTTTATCGAGAAGCGCTTTAGCCATAGGGGAGTCCATAGAGATATAATCTTTGTTCCCTATTAACTCTTCGTAACCAACAATACGAAGACGGCTTTGAAGACCTTTCTTTTCGTTTTTAATTTCTATCCAAGCACCAAAACTCACTTTTCCTGCTTGGCTGGGGTGGTAATCAATAATTTTAAAGTCATCAATACACTTACGCAAATAACGAATGCGATTATCAATTTCTCGGAGACGTTTTTTGTTGTAATGATAATCGGCATTTTCTGAGCGATCTCCCAAACTTGCGGCCCATGTAACCTTAGCGGTAACGTCTGGACGTTCTACTCGCCACAAGTGATCATGTTCTTCCCTTAATTTTTGAAAGCCTTCGGAAGTAATCATTTGCGAGCGATTGAGTTTTGGTAGCGTTGATTCGGGGATTTTTCGCCTCATAATACATGACCTTGTTTTGATAACTTGCGCAAGATAATATATATGATGGAGAGTTTGTTCGTGCAGAACAATCAATAGAGGTTATAGAACGTCCACAGTTTTATAGCCTGTCCCGCACTTGATGCGAGGTTACATAGCTTAGGGTTCAACTAGGGTATTTTATTCTAAGCAGCGTTTGGCCAATTAGTCACATAGGAGGGAAGGCAATGGCACACTTATGTGACATGCTTTGCTGGCGCATGTTTGTGGCATTGAGTGGAGTACTAAGAGTTGACTTCCCCACATATTGGTAGGCAAGTTGCCATCACGAACACTCACGTTCGCAATGACTTTATGGAAAAAAAGCTCTAAACTAACACCAACCCAGACCGTCAGGCAACCAGGCGCTGTTCTGGTAGAAGGTTCATCCATCTCTTTTCGAGTTCATGATCCAATATTCGACCTCAACAACTAATTTTAGATAAGGAACAGAGAGTATCCGATCATTGCAAAAAGTTTACAAAAACTATTACGGCAATGAACAGAGTTATCGTCCTTCTTTTATCCTTTCTGAGTACAACAGCTACTTTAGCTCAGAGCGATGTACTAGACGCTTATATTCAGACTGCTTTGGAAAGCAATCTGGCGCTTCAGCAAAAAGAATATTCCTATCAAAAAAGTCTGGAAGCATTAAACGAAGCAAAACGAATGTTTTTGCCCACGCTTTCACTTAATGCGAGTTATACTGCTGCTGAAGGAGGTAGGACTGTAGAGCTTCCGTTCGGGGACATGGTAAATCCGATATACAATAATCTAAATCAGATTAACCAAACCCTAGACCCTTCTGCGCCAACATACCCTCAAATAGAAAACCCGCAGTTGAATTTTGTTCGAAGCACAGAGCAAGAGACAAATCTGGTTGCCAGTATGCCTCTTTTTAATGCGGCCATTATCCAAAATCATAAGATCATAAGGGGATTTTCTGAGGTCGAAAGTATCAATATTGACATCTATAAGCGAGAGCTGGTTAAAGAAGTGAAGCAAGGTTATGTAAAGTACTTACAAGCCGAACGAATGTATCTACTGTATGCCAACACGCTAACAACGGTTAATCAGAATCTCAAAAACAGAGAAAGTTTATTTGCCAATGACAAAATTACGATTGACGAGGTGTATGCTGCAAAAGCACAGGTCAAACAAGTGGAGAGAGATCTCGCTGATGCCAATAGAAATAGATTCAAGACTGTTTCATGGTTCAATTTTCTATTGAACAAAAATTTTGATTCAGAAATTGTGACTGACCCATTAGCGACTATAGCTATTTCAGTTGACAATTTGCAGGACTTACAAAGTGCATCCCTTTCAAATAGAGAGGAGCTTAGGCAGTTTGATAAATACCTTGAAATAAATACAAATACAATCAATCTTGAAAAGGGAGCTGCCTTACCGACTGTCTCGTTATTCGGGCAGTATGGTTATCAAGGAACCGACTACTCTTTCCATAGCCAATCTGATTTAGGGGTGATTGGTGCATCCATGAAATGGAACTTGTTTACTTCAGGTCAAAGAAAATCAAAAATTAATCAGGCAAAAATTGACTATAACATAACGGAAAGTCGAAAGCTGGAAGTTGAACGTCAAATACAGCTGGAGGTAATTGATTCCTATTATTCCATTCAGACGGCACAGCAAGGCATTGAACTAGCCAATGAAGAATTACAAAACTTCAAGCAATCCTATAGGCTGGTTGAAAAAAAGTACCAACAAGGCATGGTTAATTATCTGGAATACTCCAACGCTTTAAACAATATGCTTAATGCTGAAAACAAATTGATTTTGTCACAATACAGCTTTCAACTAGAGCAAATAAAACTCGAACGTTTGACATCCAGCTATCAATTTTAAAACACACGTATCATGAATAAAAATACTTTTAAAAACAGTTTACTAGTTCTACCTTTTGCGCTAATGCTTAGTTGTTCATCTGATAAAGATGAGGAAAGCAACAATACAATAAAGGACACTCCAGTGGTAGTCATCACCACAGTGAAGGCCGTTGAATATGCCGATCAAACAAGAACCACTGGCCGGCTGGCATTCAACAACGAATACAAAATGTCATTCAAAACTGGTGGTGTTGTAAAAGCAGTTTATGTAAATGAAGGTCAGCGTGTTAGCGCAGGTAAATTGCTTGCCACGTTAAGGCTAGATGAATTTGAAGCCAAAACATTGCAAGCTGAGATTGTCCTTCAAAAAGCCAAGCGCGACTTTGACCGTACAAAGGCTTTGCATCTTGACAGTGTGGCTACACTGGAACAACTACAAAATACAGTAAGTCAATTGGAAAATGCGCAACAAAATTTACGTGTGGCGCAGTTCAACCAAAACCAGTCGAAAATTATTGCTCCTGCCAATGGGGTCATTCAAAAAATACTGGTGAAGGATAATGAAATCACAGGATCTGGAAATCCCATTATCATTTTTGGAGCAGAAGACCAGGGCAAAGTGCTTATTGGCAGTGTAGCTGATGTAGATGTAGTAAAGCTCAACCTTGGCGATAAAGCTTCGCTTCATTTTGATGCATGGCCAGAAACTATTTTTAAAGGTGAGGTGACAGAAATTGCCGGAATGGCAAGTCCGAATACTGGGACTTATGAAATTAAGATTCAGGTAGATGATTCCAACAGTCAATTGAAGCCTGGTTTTATCGGAAGCGCAACCATTACTTCTTCTATAGTCAATAACTGGCTTGAGATCCCGATTGAAAGTCTGCTACAAGCCAACAAAAAAACGGGGATAGTCTATACAGTTGAAAATGACTTGGCTGTGAAACAAGAGGTTCATGTGGCCAAAATCTTAAACAAAAAATTGCTACTCTCAAATGGTCTTTCAGCAGGTAGCCAAATAATTATTGAAGGTTTTGAACAACTAAAGGGCGACAGTATTTCGGTGAAAGCAATCACTAAAGCAGAGCAACTATGAATAATTTACCCAAGTTTTCCATCCAGAATTATCAGTTCGTTCTAATCGTCTTCGCAGTAGCATTGTTATGGGGTGTAAACTCCTTTCTCACCATGCCTCGCACCGAAGATCCACCTGCCGCACAGCCTGGAGCGGTGGTGATGGTGACATACCCCGGTGCTTCTCCCAGCGATATGGAGCAATTAGTACTAAATCCCATTGAAGAGAAAATAAATGGCTTAGAACTGATTTCAGAAATAAAGTCAACCGCAGGGAATGGCTTTGCTGTCGTCAATGTAAGTTTTGATTATGGAAATTACAATTTTGACGACAAATACGATGATGTAGTACAGGCCGTGAACGAGGTAAAAACAGACCTACCAACAGGCCTACGTAACATCACTTTTCGAAAAAAAACAACAACAGATACTAAAATATTGCAATTGTCACTGAGCGCTGCAGCCGTTGAGTTTAGCGACATGAGACTTTGGGCTGAAAGCCTGGAGAAAAAGCTTGAACAGGTTAATGGCATTAAAACGGTAGATATTCTTGCGCTCCCAGAGCAGCAAGTCCAAATACGCATGCAGCCAGATAAAATGGTAAACATGGGCATTGGTGTTTCTGATATCGAAAATGGAATCAAGGCCAATAATCAAAACATACCGGGTGGCGAAATAGTAATAGGGCAAAACCTTTTTAATATCAAAACAAGTGGTTCTTATGTGTCGTTGGATGAAATCAGAAATACGGTTGTGGGTTCAGTTGAAGGCCAATTGGTCTACCTAAAAGATATTGCTGAGGTTGACATTGATTATGAAGAAAATAAATACCTGGCCGGGTTCAACGGTACACGTAGCATATTCCTAACTGCCGAACAAAAAAGTGGAACCAATGTATTAGACATCATTGATGCGGCTAAGGTCGTTATTTCCGATTTTGAAGGGTCTTTGCCAGCCAATATTGAATTACATTATGTTCACAATCAAGGCGAAAATGTAGAGAAAAGCGTCAATGGGTTTATAAGCAATCTTTTACAAGGAATTATATTAGTTGGACTGGTCATCATGCTAGTAATCGGATATAAGTCCAGTCTGGTGATTATGGTGGCCATACCATCTTCTATTCTCATCGGTTTAGGCTTTGTGGAAATGGCCGGGTTTGGTCTTCAAAGTGTTTCTATTGCTGCATTAGTGATTGCGCTAGGCTTGTTGGTTGATAATTCAATTGTAGTAATCGAGAATACCGAGCGCTATCTGAAGCAGGGGATGAGCAGTAAAGAGGCTGCTATCAAAGGCACTAAGCAGGTAGCTTATCCTATCATCAGCTCCACCTTAACCACATTGGCAGCTTTTATACCCATTGCCATGATTCCCGATGCAGCCGGTGATTTTATAAAAAGTATGCCCGTGACAGTAATTGCCACACTTACAGTGTCAGTCATTCTTGCCCTTACGGTATCGCCTTTGTTGATGTCCATATTATTTAAACGAAAAAAAGAAACAGCACATAAAGAAAATAGGATACAAAAATCGTTAGGCCGCTTGATATCAGGGCCTTATAAAAAGATTCTGTATTTTTCTCTTACACACACTAAAACCGTATTGTCGGCTGCCATTGTACTTTTTCTGTCGGCATTGTTCGTTTTCAAATTCTATGTTGGCAGTAGTTTCTTCCCTAAAGCGGAGAAGCCTTTGTTGATGATTCAAGCGACACTTCCGCTCAACAAAACCATTGAAGAAACCGAAAAGGTGGCTAATGATATTGAGCGTGTACTGAACACACTGCCTGAAATAAAGCAATACGCAAGAAATGTAGGAAGCGGAAATCCGAAAATTCATTTCAACCTATTCCCGAAAGAAAATGCCAGTAATTTCACTGAATTTTTTGTGGAATTAAAAGAATATGAACTCGAAGCATTCGAGGCATTCGTAGCGCAATTGCGCAGCACATTTAGCGATTACACAAAAGCGGAAATTATCGTGAAGGAATTTCAGTCCGGGCAGGCAATTCAATATCCTGTAGAAGTTATTTTAAATGGAGACAATATCGAAAACCTGATGAAGGCAGCCAATGATATAGAAGCTATAATGAAAGCAAATCCAGGCATTATTAACATTGAAAATGAACTGGATGGATTGCGCACAGATCTTCATGTAGTCATCAATAAGGACAAAGCTTCCATGTTTGGCGTTCACGTATCTACCATTGATCAAACGATTCGAACGGCCTTGAATGGTACCGTGGTATCAAAATTCAATGCACCGAACGGCAAGGAATACGATATCCAATTAAGTCTGCTTCAAGGTGAAAAAGCCAAAATCGAGGATTTTGATAAGATCTATATCAAATCGATGCTTGGTGAGCAAATCCCACTCAATCAGCTGGCGCGTATTGAATTTGTTAAAAACCCAAACAAAATAACTCACTACAACCTGAGTCGAAGTGCTATGATTGGCAGCAGCGTGGCGAGCGGGTATAATACAGCAAAAGTTACTAAAGAAATAGCTGAAAAGATTGAAACGCTTGAAATGCCTTTGGGTATCGATTATATAGTAGGAGGAGAGTCGGCCAAACAGAATGACTCCTTTGGAGGGCTTGGAGCTGCAGCGGTGATTGCTATGTTGATCATTTTTGCTATTCTCGTTTTGCAGTTTCGTTCATTCATTCAGCCGTTTATCATTTTCACTTCCATCCCTTTTGCGCTGATAGGCTCTTTTTACGCCCTATTTTTAACGGGTTTCGATTTTTCATTTACCGCATTTATAGGAGCTATTGCACTGATAGGCATTGCCATTAATGATGCAATTATTTTCATTGATTTCACCAACGAAGAGCGCAAACACGGGAAAAGTATCTATGAAGCCCTTATGGAAGCAGGACAGCTTCGTTTTGTCCCAATCCTAATTACATCTGTGACAACCATTGGCGGGTTACTTCCCTTAACTCTTCAAGGAGGCTTGTTTTGGGGGCCTTTAGGCTGGGTGATCATAGGAGGATTATCCTTATCAACCCTACTGATACTGGTGATTGTGCCAGTACTCTATCAAGTAATGATTAAAGAAGAAAAAACAGATTAAACAATTGAAAAACAGATTAATATGAAAACTTTCAAAAATGTAATTATCGTAACAATGCTAAGCCTTTTTAGCACAACAACTTTTGCTCAATCCAACTTTTCAGGAGAATGGATTTTAGGCGAACAAAACAGCAT
>JBLIKG010000119.1:0-6634 GCA_047636255.1 Roseivirga sp.
GGCTTATGTATACGGCTACTTTCGGTGGTGAGACAAGTAATAGATATAGTTTGATAAAGTATGAAGGTTGGAAAGAAATGGGGGCTGTGGTACTACCTTCTTCTTTACAGTGGTATCAATATACCGATGGTGTGCTTGGCGAGCCGAGAGGGGATGCTAGATTATTCGAAAACATCGAAGTATCGGAAGCGTATCCATCAATGGAAAATTTTGTAGCACCTGAGGGAGCTCAATTGCTGTCAGATCTTGCTGAGTCAGCAAGCTAAATTCACCTTTCATCAATTAAATTTTTAAAAAGTCGCAGATGGTTTACATCATATGCGACTTTTTTATTTCCTTTGTTATCATCTGGGGAAATGATATCCTATCATATCCAATGTAGTTCCACGCAATTTCTAGTAATCAACGGAAGAGGTTTTATCGTTTTGAGGATATTTTTGTCATTTCGAAAATATATTTTCAATAAATACCCTTTTTAAGCACTCTAGGGGTTTTGGAATACAACTTGCTATAACGATTAGCGTTTAACGACACCATAACATGAAAAACAATACAACAAACATGAAAAGTATTTTCAAAGTAATCCCTCTATGCTGCGCTTTGCTATTTGCGCTGTCATCTTGTAAGAGTCAAAAAGCAGTAATTGATGCAAATCCAGTTCCCGAGGTGATAGAAGAACCTACCCCCGAGCCAATTCCAGAACCAGAAGTAAAAAAAGAACCAGTAACAAAACCCGCCCCAGCAATGGATGCTAGACTTAGTAGCTATTTCAGTCAGATTGCTAATGCAAGTTCAGTGAATGTTGCCAACAACAACATCCGCGAGGCTTTAGGGATGTTCAGTACTGGTGATGCTCCCGTCCTTGTTATTTTTTATGCCGCCAATGGCACTGAAGACTTTGACGAGCCTACCACTATTTCTAAATATTTGAATTACTTGAAAGATGTTAAATTAAACCCTCACAAGGTGAAGGAAATGATAACTGACGATCAAGGAAGAATCAAAGAATTGGTATTGGTTAAAAAGTAATTTAGACTTCTAAATAAGAAATGATGAACAAAAATATATTCTCAAAATTATCAATTGCGCTTCTTTTGACCATTATGGCCATTGGAGCAAATGCACAGTCAGCTGTTGATCCTAATCGCGAAAAGGCGATAGATTCTTTAGCCTTAGAAAAAGTAAAAGACCTCGGTAAGTACATCGCCATCATAGGAAATAAGGATACACCTTTTTCTGAAGCGAACCGCGTGATGGACAGGGCAGAAGAGCTTTTTGCAGCAGGTAGCGAAATGGGAGTTTCTTCTTTGGCTTCAGAAGAAATAAAGTATTACAAAGTACGTGAGTACTTTCAACGTTTAATGGCGTTGAACTATGACAAGGTGAATATTGAATGGTACGACATTCAATACATTTCTGACCTAGAAAGACAGCCTGATGGCCGTTATGTGGGTGTAGTTACAGTTTATCAGAAGTTTCAAGGAACTACCGCTGATAAAATGAGCTACAAAGACACTACTAAAAAGGATATTACTATTTACGTTGAGAAAAAGAAGACTCAAATCGCAGGTAGAACTATTGAGTTCTGGGATGTGATTTTAGGCGATATCCGCGTATCCGAAACATCAGTATGAAGCGACTCATTCTTATAACCCTTTCACTTTCTTTTGTTCTTTCTACTTATTCATCTGCCCAAGTTGTGGGTGATGATTACCAGATTGAACAACAACTACTGGCCAGTACAAAACAGCTTAATCAGTTTTTTAGGCGCTTTAATGGCGAGGAAGATACTAAGGGGAATAAGTTTGAACCAGACGACAGACAATACCGCAACGACAGGTTGCGGAAAAGATATATCAGCATTCTCTTCGATGAGGAGAATGCTGGCATTTCTTCTCAATCCAAAAGAGATTTCTTAGATCAAGTCACCAAAGAGGGTAGTCCTATTTATTTGGACCTTCACTCTCCAAATTGGTTTGCCGTAGTCAATACTACTTTCATGTATGAAGGTCGTGAACGACCATTGACTTTATACATGCAAATACAAGAGGAGGGTTTAGGCTACGAATGGGTAATTGCCGATATCTCTTTTGAACCCTACAAGAACATATTCAAAAAGCAACGTGGTGAAACAAAGGAGTTTTTACATCCTATGAGCCATGAACTCGACTTTATGAATTTGAGAAAAGCCTTGCTCAAAGGAGGCAGCCCAGAGTCCTATACCCTGGCAGATTACAAACCAGATTTAATGACGCTTTTCCTCTACGAAGTAAAAAAGGGAACGCTAGACTTCAAGACAGTCAATACAATGAAATTCCACTTCTTCGGGATCGAAGGCTGGTATTTCTCCATTTCCAACTTCAACCGAGCCACTGATAATTCTGGTTGGTTAATTTCCGATTTACTCCAAATCAATGCTTCCCAAAAAGAAGACATCCTTAAAATCATCTATGACAAGCAGTAAGCTTTTTCTGATTTTAACCCTTAGTCTTTTAAGCTTAAGTGTCTTCGCGCAATCAGCTGCTGTGCCCGACTCTGTCTTAGAAAAGAAGAAAGAGGCGGTCAAAGATATGATCAGTGCGCTAGAATATTACTTGAACGTATTAGGCGCAGAGCGCACGGCTGTCAGTGAAAAAGAAGTAATTATTAATGGCAGCTATGCCAAGTTATTCGCCAATGCCAAAGTGCAAGTCGAAGATGATTTAGAGGAAAACAGATCTACACCGATTTATAAAGACGTGCAAGCCTATTTAAAGGACATCGATTTCTTTTTTAAAAATGTAGTCTTTGATTTCGAAATCACAGAGATTTTAGCCCAAACTAAAGAGGATGGAAGTCCATTTTATAAAGTTGAACTGGTCAGGAATCTGCAAGGGACAAGTTTATCAGGAGAACCCATTAATACGACTCAAAAACGATTTATAGAACTGAACCTCATCCCCAAAAGTGGTGAATTGAAAATTGCCAGTATTTATACCAATAAGCTAAGCAGAGACAAGCAATTAGCAGAATGGTATAAAACTTTAACAGTAGCCTGGAGAGTCGTTTTAAAGAGGAGCGCGAAGGTAACAGTAGACAGCTTAACTATTCAAGATATCACGCGATTGGCCATGATCGACTCCTTGGATCTATCTAAAAACGAATTAATCCTTGATCTTGAGCCAATTTACCAACTGACCAATTTGAAGTACTTGAAAATAAGCAATACTTGGATCAGCGATTTAAAACCTTTACGATCGATCAATACTTTGCAATCGCTCGATGTTTCGAATACATCGGTTTACGACCTGCAATATCTAAAATATCATAGCGAAATTCAGTCGCTTAATTTATCGAATTGCCATGTAGAGGATTTCTCAATATTGAAGTCCTTTGAAAAACTGAAACGCCTAAATCTATCTCGAATTAAACAAGTGAACCTAGCTTTTCTTGGAGATTTAATCACACTTGAAGATTTGAATTTATCCGAGGCGGAGGGTACAGCTAACATCAATTTTACAAGGCTCTATAATTTGAAGAAACTTGATTTATCGGCAAGTGATATTACAACGCTCAATGGATTTGATATGCTAAAATCATTGACTGATCTTAATTTTGAATTGACCACGGTGGATGATATGAACGCCTTAGGTGCTTTAACCAATTTAAAAACTTTGAACTTCACCAATACCAAAGTAGCAAGCTTAAGTCCATTGATGAATCTCAAGTCATTGACTAAAATATATTGCGATAATGCGCCTTTAGATGAAGCTTCAGTAGAAGCCTTCACGACTGCCAATCCTAAAACTTTGGTGGTCAGAAATACCAAAGAATTAGACCAATGGTGGACAGGTATGTCGAGTTATTGGAGAAGGATTTTGACAAAGTACATCGATAATCCAACTCCGAATAGTGAAGACTTAATTCAATTGCTCAAGATTGATTCACTCAATTTTGATGGAGCCGGTATCGCTACTTTAGCACCGATTTCGATGTTGAAAAAAGTACACTATTTGAATATTGATAATAACCCTCAATTGACGAGCCTTAAGGGCTTAGAGAGCTTGGATAGATTGGAAGAAATCCATCTTAACGCAACGGGCATAAGTGATTTTTTACCTTTGAATAAACTTGTCAATATTCGACATATCGAAGCTGAAAACACTAAGATTGGCGAACTGGCAGCACTGTATGGCTTGGTTAAACTACGGTATTTGGCTTTAGAAGGAAGCAAGGTGGCCAAGGCTGAAGTAGCCACATTCCTCAATAGAAAAGAAGATTTGACCATCATCTTTCAGACCAAAGCTTTAAACGCTTGGTGGGGAGTTCTAAGTGAACCATTAAAGCGTGCATTCAAAGAGAATGTGGTGATGGCCAATAAGCCTTCCGCCAAACAACTCCATGAATTGGTCGCTCTGGAATCACTGAATATTACGGGTTCATCTGTCACCAATCTTGCAGAGCTTTCGGAGTTTTATAGATTAAAGAGCCTGTCTTTAAATGGATTGAGTATGACAGATTTAAACTCTTTGCCCAATATAAAAACTTTAGAATCCTTAAGCTTTACAGAAATGCCTGTAGCTAATTTGCTGTCCATTCTCAAATTTGATGGACTTAAAAAGCTGGACTTCAGCAACACGGCTGTAGACGACTTAAGGCCATTGACCACCCTTGCTAGCATTGAAGAACTAAATTGCTCAGGCACCAATATCAAGCGGTTCACGGGTATCGAAAACTTGGTAAATCTCAGAAAACTGGATTGCTCCAACACCAAAGTTTTTAAATTCGATCGCTTGCTTGAGCTAAAGAAATTGGAATCTGTGATTTGTTTCAATACCTCGCTTCGCGCCAACGATATCCAAAAACTCAAAGAAGCTTTGCCTAAAGTGGAGGTTGTTTTTTATTGAAATGGATTTATGCTTTTTTCAACTTTAGATAAAAAAGTGATAAGTTGTTATCAAAGGGACTCATTTGATGGATAATATCACCAGCTTAAACAATAGCTGTTATCGCCATTTTCTCTGTCGATTTCTATTGAACCAACCTCAGCACCGAACGTCCAGTATCCGACAAATTTTAATCTAATTGGGTCGGTATTTTTAGTGACTTCCACATCACTTATATTCCAAATTCTGGAGCCTTCATATCCCTTAGTATTGCTTACATCGGTATCGAGTGTCCACTTAACTTTCCCGTTTTCAATTAGCGTGATTACTGGCGAAAGCGTATCTAGTCTATTTTCTAAAATCAATTTTCCATTTTTAGAAAGGTCAAACACCTGAGCCGAGTCAGAAATCGTAATTGGATCGATGAGAATAGCTTTGAATGGTCCGTCATCCATTCCACAACCGCTGCTTAAGGTATAAAGAACAGTACCTACAAAAGTCAGATACCCTATAATGGCAATTCCTATTATTGAGACTGACCAGATTAATATCTTTTTTGCGGTGTTATTCATCTCGAAAAATTACATAATTCAGAGAACAAATAATATTCTATTTTCTATCGAAGAATATGAATCTAAGCTAGCAAGTTTTTATTTTGATTGAAAGCGGTTTCATAATGCGAAAATTGATTGTGTCACGAAAGAAGAAACCAGCATTTAATGCTGAAAAAAATTTCTACGAAATGACTTACCCTTAAACCATCAGTTTGAATAGCCGTTTCGTTCCATCGTCCATCGTCCATCGTCTATCGTTCCATCGTCCATCGTCCATCGTCCATCGTCTATCGTCTATCGACTAAACTTCTTAAAAACCGCACTTGCCATATGCCCACCAAAACCGAAGGTATTGCTTAACGCATAATTCACTTCGCGTTGCTGTGCTTTGCCCAAAGTCAGTTCAAATTTCCCGTCAAATTCTGGGTCTACATTCACCGTATTGATGGTGGGAGGAATGATGTTTTCCACGGTGGCCATAATACAAGCAATGGCTTCAATGGCACCAGTGGCACCTAGCAAGTGGCCTGTCATGGACTTAGTAGCCGAAATATTCAAGTCGGGTTTTGTGCCGAAAAGCCTTTCGATGGCAATCAATTCACTTGGGTCGCCAACAGGAGTGGAAGTAGCATGCATATTGATATAATCGATGTCTGCTGGGGTAATCCCAGCATCATTCAAGGCTTCTTCCATCCCAAGAAAAGCACCTTCACCCTCAGGGTGCGTATTCGTTAAATGGTAGGCATCAGCTGCCATTCCACCACCAGCCACTTCAGCAATAATATGAGCACCACGGGCAATGGCATGCTCATAAGATTCTAAAATCAGTGTGCCGGAACCTTCACCCATCACAAAACCATCGCGGCTAACATCAAAAGGACGACAAGCGGTTGTTGGATTTTCATTGTTGGTGGAAAGTGCCCTTGAGGCATTGAATCCACCCAAACCAGCTGCAGTAATTGGAGCTTCCGAACCACCGGTAATGATCATGTCAGCTTTACCCCATTTGATGTAATTGAAGGCATCAATGATGGCAGTAGTTGAAGAGGCACAAGCCGAAATGGTTGTGAAATTGACTCCTCTTAATCCGTATTTGATGGAGATAATGCCCGAAGCAATGTCTGCAATGATTTTCGGGATAAAGAAAGGAGAGAAGCGAGGCGTCTCGTCATTTTTGGTGTACTCAATCATCTCTTCAGTAAAGGTTTGAATACC
>JBLIKG010000120.1:0-6627 GCA_047636255.1 Roseivirga sp.
ACGAACATAATGGCGGCACCAATTCAGTATTTAGGAAGAGCAGCGAGAGACATGAAGTACCTCTACAATTGGAATGCTCCAATCATTTGGTCGAAGCATGAGCCTGGTACATTCTATCATGGCGCTCAACTGGTGTTAAGAACCAGAGATAATGGAATTACATGGGACGAAGTTTCTCCTGATCTGACAAGGAATATCGATGAAAAACAAGGTAATGGGGGCGGTCCTTTGACCAATGAAGCCGTAGGTGCTGAGAATTATGGTACGCTCAGTTATTTGGTTGAATCACCTCATGAAAAAGGCGTGTTGTGGTCAGGTAGCGATGATGGATTCGTGCATGTGACCAGAGATAATGGAGTTTCTTGGCAGAATGTTACTCCAAAGGGATTAGAAGAATGCTTGATCAATGCGATTGAGGTTTCTCCACATGACCCAGCCACAGCTTATATCGCTACTACGCGTTATAAATTCAATGATAAAACTCCTTCCATGTATAAAACCACTAATTATGGAAAAACTTGGGAGAAGATTTCAACAGGAATTCCTTATGGAGCATATACACGTGTAGTAAGAGAAGACAAGGATAAAAAAGACTTACTCTATGCCGGAACAGAAACAGGAATCTACATTTCTTGGAATGGAGGAAAAGCATGGGACCCACTTCAATTGAATATGCCTGTAACTCCTATCAATGACTTGATGGTACACCAAGGCGATTTGATAGTGGCTACCTCAGGACGTTCGTTTTGGATTTTAGATGACTTAAAGGTGCTTAGTAAGTATGATAAGAAGGAAGGCATGAAGCTGTACGAACCAGAGTCTACGGTTTATGGAAGCTGGGGTAGTCCACTCAATAGAAATTCAGATTCATTTAAAGGAACCGACCCTTTTGAAGGGATAAATCCTGCCAGTGGAGTGGTGATTTACTATGAATTACCAGCAGTAACTGATAGCGCAGATGTGAAAATGGAAATAATGGACAGTGCTGGGAAATTGATTCGAACCTTTACTAATAAGGCAACCAAAGGATTTAAATCTTATCCAGGTGGGCCGGCTGCTCCAGCGAAAATTTCGGCAAAGAAGGGTTTGAATCGTTTTGTTTGGGATAAACTACACGAGACGATGCCGGGTATTCCAACGGCCTATCTTGAAGCCAATTTCAGAGGACATATGGTTTCTCCAGGAGAGTATTCCATCAAACTGAGTTTTGAGGGTAAGACTTTGGAAACGAAAGCCAAGATTGAAGAAAACCCAATGATCAAATTGTCTGCCGCTCAATATTCGGCCTATGACCAATTCATGTCTGAGGTGGAAGGGGAGCTTTCCGCAATGCACAATATGGTCAATAAGCTTTATGGAATTAAAAATCAGTTGAGTTCAGTAATGGAGTCTGTTACTGATAAGGCGCTTAAGGCCGAAGGAGATGCTATTGTTGCAGCACTTGATACTTGGGACAAGTCAATGGTGCAGCGTATGTCAAAAGCCTATGATGATGTTGAGAATTTCCCTAACATGTTTACTGCGGAATACATTTTCATGATCAATCATTCCAACAGCAGTATACCACTAATTGCTAAATCTAACAGAGACAGAAAGGCTGAACTCGAAATAATCTGGACAGCTAAGAAGGCACAAGCCGAGGCTTGGTTGAGTAGTACATTACCTGATTTCAATAAGAAATTGTGGGAGGCAGGTATTGGAGCAATTCAAATTAAATAAAGAAACGAAAGAGCAGGTTTTATCACAACAGATTTAGCACAACCTTTTCAAAAAGAAAGCCCCATTTGGGGCTTTCTTTTTGATTCTGATGTTTAAAATAAGAAGTCTTAATTATTTCCCCTCATTCTAATTGTCAGATTTTTGATGATTGTCTACGGTCGTGATTAGCACAACCCCATTCGCTCCTCTAAATCCAAATGTAGCACCGTCCTTAACCACATTAATAGATTTGATGTCCTGAGGGCGAAGTATCGAAATGTCCTGCCAAATAACGCCATCAACCATATAAAGTGCTTTATCATCTGTTACTGCTCCCATATGTATTGGATTTCTAATCACCACTTTAGTTTCTCCATTGACATCAGTAACTACTTTGACACCAGGGAATTTACCCTGTAACAATTGCCAAATATCACGATAAACTGAAAAGTCATTGTTGTATTCAAGGAAATTGGAAACTGAGTAAGTAAGTGTTTCTTCAGTCAAATGGCCTGCACCGATTGCTATTTTCTCGTTTTCAGCTCCTTCGATAAAAATCAATTTCACGTTGATTTGCTCTCCTTGTTCGACCATCTTTACGCTCTTTTGAAAACCTTCTCCTTCAAAAACCAACTTATCTTTTGCTTTGGTCTCTATTTTATAAATCCCAAGTTCATTGGTGTATACTGCCCGTTTGGTCTTTTTGGAATAGACCCGGATGTTATTTATGGGAGTGTCTTTAAATGCATAGACTTTTCCTATAACAGTTTTGATTTGAGCATTTAGGTTTGTGGCTGCGAAGAGCACAAACATCATGAGGGATAGAATTTTGACCTTTTTCATAGTTCAATTTATGTATTATAATTTTGAATTGAAAGGCATAAATATTTGAAATTGAAGGAGATGTAAATGATTTGAAGTGTTAGGGTGAGCAATAGTTGAATGTATTATTTTAGAATGGATTCGCAAGTGGCTGTTGCAAAGGTCAAGCTTCGATTAAATTAACAAGGCATAAAAACTCCACCTAAACTTTATTGCAAAAAGGACGGGCAATGGATTTAGCCTGCTATTTTTGTAGCTGGCAAAGGCCAAGCAACAAAGAATTTATGAGCAGACATCATTCGCATATCAATACCGCCATCACCATAATGTCTAAATACGAGGGGCCAAGTGCTTTTGCTCCCGTATTGAAAGCCTTTTTTAAAGAGTTTAAAAAGTATGGTAGCAAAGACAGGCGGCAGATTGGTAACCTTTGCTATTGTTATTTTAGGGCAATAAGGGTATTGAACGAAGACCTGAGTCTAGAAGAAAAAATCATTCTTGCCTATTTTCTCTGCACCCCTGGTGAGAACCCCTTGATTACCGAATTAAAGCCAGAATGGGCCGCTTTCGCTGAATTTACGATTCAAGACAAGTTCGCTCAGTTTGGTTTAGACGCAAGCCTGCTATTCCCGAAAATTGAGTCAATCGAAGAAGCAATTGATAAGGAAGAATTTGCTTATTCGCATTTTGTTCAGCCTGATTTGTTCTTGCGTCTTCGCCCTAAGCGAGGAGAAATCGCAAAGAAAAAGTTGACTGAAGCGAATATTCCTTTCAAACATATCACTGTCGACTGCTTGGCATTGCCCAACACTTCGCGTGTGGAAGAAATTTTACTGATCAACAAAGAAGTTGTGATCCAAGACTATGCCTCGCAAAGGGTGGGTAAAATGTTAGAAAAAGTAAAAGCCATGTTGCCAAGCTCTGCCGAAAAGACCAAGGTATGGGATTGCTGTGCAGCCAGTGGAGGAAAGGCGATTCTGGCAGTAGATAAGCTAGGCGCTGTTGACCTTACTTTAAGCGATATCAGACAATCCATTTTAGAGAATTTGAAGGTGCGCATGCAAGAAGCGCAAATCGTTAATTATAAAAGCCTAAAGCTAGATATCACCAATCCCAAGAGGATGGATGCTATTGGGGACTTTGATTTGATTATTGCCGATGTGCCTTGTACAGGTTCTGGTACTTGGAGTAGAAACCCTGAACGACTACGCTATTTCAATAAAAAGGAGATAAGCCGTTATGTTAAAATGCAGAAAGATATTACTAGTAGCATTCAGTCAAAGCTTAAACCGGGTGGTCTTTTATTGTATATCACCTGTTCGGTTTACCAACAAGAAAACAGCGAGATCGTCAATGATTTGGTGGCCACAACGGACTTGACCTTAATAGAATCTCAAATCATTTTAGGATCTCAATACCTATCCGATACTATGTATGTCGCTTTATTAAAGAAAGAGGGGTAAGGTTAGTTGGTTAAATAGTGTTTAACCCTTTTCCTTTCTACCCCTAAGGGGTGGAATACCTATATCAACGATATATCAATGTTGATACGACCCCAACGGGGTCGAATTCGGCTGCTTGATTTTTTATGCTATAAACATTGAATTCCTTCGGAATTGATTAGTTCCTTTTTAATTACGCAAGACTCACACCAAAGAAATAACCGACTAAAGCGGTCAATCCCATGGCGGTTGTTCCCCAAAAGGTGATCCTCATAATGGCTTTTCCAATGCTTGAACCACCTGTTTTTGCGGCTAGGGCACCCAGTACAATTAAGAAGATGATTGCAAAACCATAGAGGAAGTATTCTATATGTTGTAAGGGTAGAGAGAGGGTGACCAGCAGAGGTAAAACACCGCCAATCGTAAATGAAGCACCAGAGGCAAAGGCAGCCTGTATCGGTTTGGCTTGACTGATTTCATTAAGGCCTAATTCATCCCTCATATGTGCCCCCAAGGCGTCATGAGCAGTGAGTTCTTTGGCAACGACTAGGGCAGTGTCTTTATTCAAACCACGTTTTTCATAAATCTCCGCCAAACGGGTGAGTTCAAGCGCTGGCATTTCTGCTAACTCTTGTTTTTCGCGTTGGATATCTGCCTCTTCGATATCGGTTTGAGAGCTTACCGAAACGTATTCTCCAGCGGCCATCGACAATGCGCCTGCCACCAAACCAGCAACGGTTGCCAGTACAATGGGTTCTCTTAGGTCGCTGGCTGCTGCAATCCCTATTGCAAGACTGGCAGTAGAAAGTATACCGTCATTCGCACCTAGTACCGCAGCTCTTAACCAATTGCTGCGTTGGATATAGTGTGGTGCTAGATAATCACTCGAGTTATTTTCCATTTTGAAAGCTTGATTAAATATAGTGCTTTATTCAAGTGCTTATTTGGGGTTTCACGAATAGTAACAAACAGAAAATAAATTGAAATCTTGATGCTTCATTTTACTTTTCTCAGTCTAAAAGTGACTCGTGCTAATCTATTTCACTATCAATTTAGTATAATAAAGCATTTGATTCAGTTATTTGAGTACTCTATAATTGTAACTTTTACTGCATATTTCTTTACAGATTAAATAAAGCCAGTTGATAGGAGAGTCTACAATCGCTACTTTTAGCTTCTGCTGAAATTGAATGTTATGAATCTAAAATTTCCGTTTTACTTTTTGCTCGTCTCCACTTTGCTTTTCACCGCTTGCTCAAAGCCAAAGCAATTAAGTACCACCGTCATCTCCGGGAAACTAATCAATTGGGGAAATGCCGAGAAGATTTTACGCGCCCAGGATATTAAATCTGATTTTGGTCTCGGACAGAGTTTTATTCTTACCACTGATGAAAATGATAGGTTCGAAGTGACTTTCGAATTGGAAGATGCCACTTACTTTTCGTTGGGCAGGAATAAGCTGTTCATTCAGCCTGGCGATCATTTGGATATGGAAGTCGATTACCGCAATCCAGAGGTTGGGGTTTTTCAAGGCGATGGTGCTGAAATTCAGTCCTATTTGGGTGGAGTGGCCTTTCCTAAAAGCGGTTCGTATTTACAGGGCGGCTCCAATGTAAAAGGACCAGAAATGGCACCAATTATAGCCTTAGCCAAAGAAAATACAGAAGAAAGGGCTGTCGCATTAGCGCAGTTAGGGGAAGCAAATCAAGAGTTTCAAAAACTGGAAGAAATGAGATTGAGGTTAGATTACCTCAATACTATTCTGTCTTTCCCTATTTATGGATCATTCAAAGACTATTGGGAGAACACTGAGGATAAGAAGGCCGAGGTGTTATTGGCGGCCAAAAACGAACTAGATAGTGCTTCCAATGGCATTATGAAAGATGAGTACATGAAGCATCCGAACTTTCGCGATATGCTGCTTACTTTTTCCGATGGACAAATTAAGACATCTGGTATTTTCACTGATTTGAAAATGACGGCTTTTATGAAGGAATATGACGCCCTTGGTGCCTTGATTTCCGAGCTGGAATTGGCAGGACTAACCAATGCTATGCAAAAGCAAGCCGAAACGTTTATGAATGAGCAACACTCTGCCGAATATCAAGAAATGGTGCAGATGAAATTGGACGAGTATCAAGCTTTGGAAAAAGGGCGACCTGCTTTTGATGTTACTTTCAGAATGGTGGATGATGCTCCTGTCAATTTATCTCAGTTCAAAGGTAAGTTGACTTATATAGACCTTTGGGCAACTTGGTGTGGGCCTTGTATTGACGAGCTACCAGCTTTTGAAAAACTACGACATGATTATGCAGGGAAGGACATCAACTTCATCCCTGTATCCATTGATACGGATTTGAATGCTTGGAAGAAATATCTGCAAAAACATAACCTTACCGAAAACGAATTGGTAATAAATCGCCTTGATTTAGCTGACTATAAGGTGATTACCATTCCACGCTACATGCTTATCGATAAAAACTTTAAGATTATAAGTGTGTTCGCTCCAATGCCCTCATCTGAGGAGATCAGGACGTTAATTGATCAGAATTTATAGATGTTAAAAGAAGCTTAGGCTATTTTTAGACTAGGCCATTACAGCATCTTTCTTAGACTTTCTATACAGGAAGTTATTGAAGATGCTTCTTTTTGCGAAACGCAATAT
>JBLIKG010000121.1:0-6565 GCA_047636255.1 Roseivirga sp.
TCGTTTCAGAATGCGCGTTAGCCGAATTGACAGAGGTTTTGACGGCAACAGTTTAACTTCAATTGGCCCAGATCAATATAATTTACCAGCAAGGGTTGAGTTCCAAACCAAAGGAGGAATTGGCAATGATAGAGTGGACAACCGAAGGTTGGAAGACCAAAGAAATCGTAATTTAAGTCTTCGCGGAGAGCATCAATTTGAAGCGCTGAAAATGACATGGTCTGCTACTTACGCCAAAGCTTCTGAAGAAAGACCAAATGAGCGTTATATCAGCTACAGATCAAATAACCAAAGTGTGAACGTGGATTTAAGAAATCCTGAGTTTCCTTTGGCCGTTTTAGCTAATCCATCAGATAACTTGGGTATCGGTTTAAACGAAATATCTGAACAATTTGGGAATACTACAGACGAAGATTTCAATAGCAGAATTGATTTCCAATTACCTGTTTCTCAAAAAGCTATAGTAAAGTTCGGGGCAAGATTGAGAACTAAATCAAAAGACAGAAACAATTCCTTCTTATTTTATGCACCAGTAGATGAGGATGCTTTCGGAGCAGAATTGGGAGACTTACCAAATACAGATTTGTCTGATCCTGACTATTTAGCTGGAGGCCAATACAGAGTGGGGCGTTTCGTTGATGCACCTTTCTTAGGTGGCTTGAATTTAACCAATACTTCACTTTTTGATGCAGAAGATGCTTTGGCAGAATACTTGCCAAGTAACTTTAATGCGAATGAAAGCATCTACGCAGGTTATGCTATGGCTGATGTTCAGCTGACCGACAAGTTTTCTGGTATTCTCGGTTTAAGATTAGAGTCTACAAGCATTGATTACTCTGGATTCTTATTGGATATTGATAATGACACTTTTACGCAAGAGTCGGCTTCTCAAGATTATACCAACTTTATGCCTGGGGTTCATTTGAACTATAATTTTACTGATTATTCTATCTTAAGATTCGCTTATACTAACACCATTGCACGTCCTAATTACTTCGATTTAGTGCCTTATGCTGAGTTTAGCCCGGACGATGAAGAACTGACTAGAGGTAATCCAAATTTGAAAGCGACTACTTCTACCAACTTCGATTTGATGTATGAAAACTACTTCCAAAACATTGGATTAGTTTCTGGTGGCGTGTTTTATAAGGATGTCGATAAGTTTGTTTATCAGCAGAGAACCGAAGGTTTTAACGACCCTCAGTTTGGCAGTGACCTTCAATACACTACTTTTCAAAACGGTGGAACAGCAGAGATTTATGGTTTAGAAGTTTCTTTCCAAAGACAGTTATGGAAAGGTTTGGGTCTATACTTGAACTATACGTTGACACAGTCTAGCACCACTGGAATTCAAGACAGAGAGTCTGAAGATTTAGCCTTGCCAGGCACTGCCGAGAATATGTTCAATGCTTCTTTGAGCTATGAGACTGACAAATTGGTATTAAGAGTTTCTTTGAACTATGCGAGTGATTATATCGATGAACTTGGAGGCGAAGCTTTCGAAGATCGTTATTACGACAAACAAACTTTCTTAGATATCAACGGATCTTATGCCTTTAATCCAAAATGGAGATTCTTCTTTGAGATCAACAACTTGACAAACCAGCCATTGCGTTATTACCAAGGTATTAGCGCAAGAACAATGCAAGTTGAATATTACAATGTAAGATTCAATGCAGGTTTGAAATTCGATTTATTCAATAAATAATCAGTTAGGAAGGTGGTTTGATAATAAGCAGTCACCCTGAGCTCGTCTCAGGGTCTGTCTGTTTGATGTAGAACCCCCTTCTTTCTTTTCTTATGAAGAACTTAACACTCAATTTTGTGCTTGCATCTGCTGTTCTAGCAGTTGCCTGTGGAGGTGCCAAAGAAAAACCTGTGGTGGCAGAGGCTATAAAGCCTGTGATCGTTACCGAAGCCACCCTACACGATACTGACGATCCTGCCATCTGGGTCAATCCTGTTGATCCAGCCAAAAGCTTGATCATTGGTACCGATAAAGATGTTGAAGGTGCCCTTTATGTCTTTGATTTAGAAGGAAAAATCATCGCTGATAAAACTGTAGTGGGTTTAAAAAGACCTAATAATGTAGATGTCGCTTATGGTTTGGTGGTGGCTGGAGATACGCTTGATATCGCAGTAACAGGGGAGAGGTTTACGCACAATATGCGGATATTCTCATTGCCCGATATGAAGCCAATTGACGGTGGAGGAATTCCAGTTTTCGAAGGAGAAACAGGAGTGGAGTTTCGAGATTTGATGGGCGTTGCTTTGTACAAAAGGCCTTCGGATGGAGCCATTTTTGCCATTATGGGAAGAAAGACGGGCCCAACGGATGGTTCTTATTTGTGGCAATACTTGCTAGAAGGCACTGCGGAAGGCACTGTTCAAGCTACTTTGGTAAGGAAGTTTGGCCTCTTTAGCGGGATCAAGGAAATTGAAGCCATTGCTGTAGATCATGAGCTCGGTTATATCTACTATTCTGATGAGAATGTGGGTGTAAGGAAGTACCATGCTGACCCTGAAATGGGGGATGAGGAACTTGCCTTATTTGGTACCGAAGGATTTACCGATGATAATGAAGGCATTTCAATTTTTGATACTGGAAATGGTAAAGGTTTCATCCTTGTGTCTGACCAACAGGCCAACCAGTTCCATGTTTTTCAGCGAGAAGGCACACAAGGCAATCCTCACCAACACAATTTGCTCAAAGTAATCAAGGTATCGACCAATCAGAGTGATGGTTCTGAAATCAGTAATGTCGCTTTTAACGCTACTTTCAAAAATGGCATTTTTGTAGCTATGAGCGATAACCGCACTTTTCAATATTATAGAATAGAGGATATTTTAGGGGATTTATTACAGAAGTAAATCTCTCGAAACCTTATTAAAACCCCCTTTGAACGATTTTGGAGGGGTTTTGGTTTTTGAGGGTTTACTCTTTTGAATCTTAAGTCATTACGCTAGAGGTTGAGTGGTGATTTTACTTTTCAGCCTTATCATCATCAAAAAGCTCATGTAGTTTTTGCTGTAATAGCTTCTTATCTGGCAATTGAGTTTTATACTCTGCAACCATTGTCGGAGAAAGACTTCTACTCAATGCATATTCAACTACTTCGCTGTCTTGATCTTTACATAATAATACTCCAATACTTGGCTTCTCGTTCGTTTTTCTAGTGTCACGATCTAAGGCTTCCAAATAAAAGTTTAGCTGCCCTAAATGTTCTGGTTTGAACTTGTCTGTTTTGAGTTCGAATGCAATTAAGCATTGAAGTCCACGGTGATAGAATAAAAGGTCAATATAGAAATCACTATTGCCGACTTGCAACTTATATTCTTGCCCGATGAACAGAAAGTCTTTACCAAGCTCAAGGATGAAACTTTTCATTTGTCTTACTAGACCACGTTGTAATTCACTTTCACTATGAGGCTCATTTAAGTTAAGAAACTCAAATACATAGCTGTCTTTAAAAGGATTTGATAGGTTGTGACTAGTTTCTCTCAACACTGTTGAGAGTTTTATATTAGAAATTATTGTCCTCTCAAAAAGACTGGCGGATATTTGTCGGTCAAGTTCTCTGAAGCTATAACTTTCTTGTTTAGCCAGTTGTAGATAGAATTCTCTTTCTTCGCTATTCTTGCACCTTGAAAATATTGCCAAATTGTGCGACCAACTAATTTCTCTCGACAGTGTTGAGAGTTTTGGGTTATCCTTATACGTCTCGTAAAACTGTTTCATTCTCCAAATATTCTTGTCGGAGAATCCTTTTATTTCTGGCTCATTAAGCTGGATGTACTTTGCTAATTCATGCACTACGGAGTCTCCCCATTCGGATTGGTCTATTTTTCTACTTAAATATTTCCCAATACTCCAATAAAGGCTAATCAGTTCTGCATTTACGGCTCTGAGAGCATTGTTCCGCGATTGCTTAATAAGTTGAATTATATCTTTAAATCGCTCGTCCATTTTTTTAGATAAGTATTAAAGATAAAATATATAGCAATAATTTTTATTAGTTATATATTATTTTGAAAAAATTATGGTAGAGACTGGTTGAAATTTATTGATTGTTTGAAGGGGTTTTGGTTTTTGATTCTTAAGTCGGAGTGTTTAATTTCAAGTTACTATTTACGGCCCTAAGCACTTTTAAAATAGTGTCAAATTGAGGTTTAGCATTTTCAGATAAGGCTTTATAAAGGCTTGGTCGACTTAGCCCCGTTAGCTCTGCAATTTTAGACATTCCGATAGCTTTAGCTACATGCCCAAGCGCAGCAAGAATATCTTTGGAATCACCATCTTCTAGTACAGCATTCAAGTATTCTTGAATCATTTCATCATCATCAAGGTAATCCGCAATATTAAATTTTGATGTCTTCATTTTACTTTTTGCTTGTTACGTACTCAGCCCAAAGCTGTTTAGCTTTTTCAATGTTAATCCCTTTGGATAAGAGGTCTAATCGCTTGTTTTCTAATCAATAGGCTCCCACAGCTGCACTTTATTTCCTTCAGCATCAAGGATATGGATGAATTTACCATAGTCGTAGGTTTCCATTTTATCCACTATGGTTACGCCTTCCTTTTTTAATTCTTCAACCAATGCTTCCAAGTTGGCAACTCGGTAATTGATCATAAAATCCTTTGTGGATGGTTCAAAGTATTTTGAGCTTTCTGGAAAGGGTGTCCATTGCGTTTGCGCCTTAGTTTTACTGTCTTCGCCTTCGTACCATTCAAAAGTTGCGCCATAGGGATTTGTGTCTAAACCCAAGTGTTTTTGATACCATTCTGTCATTGTTTTTGGGTCTTTGCATTTGAAAAAAACGCCCCCAATGCCCGTTACTTTTTTCATAGTTTGATTGTTATTTGTTGTGATTGATTTGAATCCGAAACCCAGACAAAAAGTGGTGGCCATTGCCAAGCTGATTAGTATTGTTTTTTTCATTGTGAATAAGGTTTTGTGTCCGGTCGATTAGTGGTGGATTTGTTTGAAATCAATCTATTTTATGGTTTGTTAGCAACTCCTTAACCGATGTCCATTTCATATTTGGATAACGATCGTTATCAATACTAGCCAAAGTCGCCCTTTTGTCGATCATATTACGCATATATTGCATTCCCTGCCATGCTGGATAGATTTCCGTTTTCCCTGGAGCCATAACTTTGGCTATTTTTATTAGTGTACTTAGTAATCCAAGGCCTCCTGTTTTGATAAGTCGAAATCTTTGTCCAGATAATTCATTCATCACTTCTCTTATTTCTCTTGGGCTTATTTGATCACCTGCAATTCTGAGATAACGAGGCGTGGATTCATCAAGAGCGGAATTGGCTGTATAAGTTGCCGTATTATCCACTGTGGTGAAGCCCAATTTATGGTCTGCATTTCCCCAATAAATCACAATTTTCTTGTTAAAGATTATCATCGGAATTTCATTAGTCAGCATGTCCATGAACGCGCCATTAAAAATTGAGGTAGCAGAAATAGGCGCAGCATCCAAATATTGATGAAAAGTCCTTCTGAAATCTAAGTTACGATTTTCGCCATCCTTAAATTTTGTAAAGTCTAACGAATAATCAGAAGGAAAAAACCTCGGCACTCCTGCTAAAATAGCGCCATTTAATAATGTCTTTTGGGTTTCAATCACCACTTCTTCTAATCCGGCTAAGGCAGAGACTACACAATCGGCACCGCCACAAGCCAGTGATACTTCTTGCACATTGGTCATGTCTACTGGAATGATTTTGGCACCCAATTCTTTTAACTGTTTTATTTTTTCGTTATCACTAGACGAACGAACTAATACCCTTACTTCAGCTCCTTTTTGTAGTAAAACTTTGGTTATTCTACTACCTAGATTTCCTGTTCCGCCTGCAACTACGATTATTTTTTTACTCATGTATCCCGATTTAGATCTTTACTATATTCTTCTACACCTCTTTGATGCTGTTAATCTAAACTTTTTTATGCTTTTTAAATCTCCTTTCTCATCAAAGGCAAAAACCTGCCCTCAATTTGGCTCGCTTTCTTACCGTAGGTAGTAAAACCTTGGCTTTGGTAAAAGGCTTCCGCATTAGGGTCGGCTTCCACAAGAATGGGTTTGTTGTTAAGCGCAGTAAGCGCTAAGCTTGTTTTCAGTAGCTGCCTGCCCAATCCCTCTTTCATATGTTTCGGATCAATCCAAAGGTGAGCAATTTCGTAGTGATCAGCCTCCTCCTTGATGGCGCAAAGCCCCATAATTTCAGTTGATTTTATGACGTAAATCTGCTGCAATGCTAAGTCAGAAGGCTGAAGCGTGAGTTCATCGCGCCACATTTCCATCCATTCGTCAGGATAGCCCCAATGTTGTTTGGCTTCCCAAATAATCCTGTTTAAAGTGGCCAAGTCTTCCAATTGTGCTTTTTCAATCTGGTTTTTAGCCTTGGTCGAATAGAGAAGAAAATCACCTTGGGCAGCGTAATCTACCCAGCCTTCCATTTTAAGCCCAATGCGTGAAAGTAGGCTTTGGGACCTGCTGTTCAAGGTAGTGGTAATCGCTAACACATTATCAATTTTCAATATAGTTTGAGCGT
>JBLIKG010000122.1:0-6563 GCA_047636255.1 Roseivirga sp.
CCCTTTATAGGCGACCCATTCCATATATTTAGGTTTGAAATGACTGCTACGCAAATCATTCTGCCTATTGCATTTCTATTTCTGATCAATCTTTTCGGAAACATTGTAAGGTCGATTCTGATCAACAAAATTCTGAACCGCTATATAGAAGACCGTAAAACGGTACTTTCAATCGGCAACACAACCAAATATATCATTCTAATTATAGGAGTCACTTTAGTGCTATCCACAATTGGACTAGGCAGCGACTCTCCATTAAATATCAAGCTGAATCCAACAGCAGAACATCCATTAACATTATTTGCGCTTTTCAGGGTTATCTTCTTTTTGACCTTGCTGATTTTCTTAACAAGTAAACTCAAGGGCGTATTTGTAAAACAAATTCTGAGTCGGTATTCAGATGATGTTGGGGTGAGCGAATCCATTGGCACTATTATTCAATATGTAGCTGTATTGGTTGGAGGTTTGATCATCGTTCAGAGCACTATCAACCTTGGTTCCTTAAATGTATTAGCAGGAGCATTGGGTGTAGGTATTGGTTTTGGTTTGCAGAATATCGCCAACAACTTCATTTCAGGTCTTATTATTCTTTTTGAAAGACCCATCAAGGTTGGCGATAGAATTGAAGTAGGAAATATCTCTGGTGATGTGGTGAAAGTAGCCGCTAGGGCCACCACCGTAAGCACTAATGACAATATTTCTATCATCATCCCTAACTCAGAATTCATTAGTCAGAAAGTAATCAACTGGAGTCACAACGATAGAAATATTCGATTTCACGTTCCTGTGGGTGTTTCATATAACGAAGACCCCGCAAAGATTAAATCAATTTTATTAGAGATTGCTAAGAGGCATCCCGATGTACTTCAAAAGCCAGAACCAGAAGTTTTATTCCTTGAATACGCTGATAGTTCGCTTAATTTTGACCTGATGGTCTGGACGAGCACCTATATTGATCGTCCAATTGTGCTCAGAAGTCAACTTTATTACTTGATTTTTGAAAAATTTAAAGAGCAAGGGGTAGAAATACCTTTCCCGCAACGCGACATCCATATCAAATCTGGTTTTGATCAGGGTCAAAGTAAGTAAGTAATCGTTTTCTGTATTATGGCGAAAGCATTTAATTGTGTGATAATGAATTTGTTTAACTTCGTGCGTTTTTTGAACAAGAAGCAATGAGAGTAATTATAGCAGGTGTTGGTAATGTGGGGTTTCATTTAGCGAAACTATTGTGTGCCGAAGGTCAAGACATTGTTTTGATTGATCAGGTACAGGATAAATTAAAATATGCCTCAAACACAGTGGATGCCTCCACTATCAAGGGTAATTCAACGTCATATAGCGTTTTAGAAGAAGCTGGCGTATCACAAGCAGATCTTTTAATTGCAGTAACTTCATCTGAGGATGCAAACATTGCCACTGCGATTATAGCAAAACATCTAGGCGCTAAGCGAACCATCGCAAGGATTTCGAATACTGAATTCCTTTACCAAAAGGACAAATTGAACCTTAAGCATTTAGGGATTGATGATATTATTTCTCCTGAATCCTTAGCTGCAAAAGAAATTAAGCGTCTACTGAAGGAAGTAGCTTTAACTGACAGCTTTGAGTTTGAAAAAGGATTGCTTTCGCTGATAGGCGTGAACATAGACGAAAACAGCCCATTGAAGAGCAAAACCATGCTTGAGGTGGCCAAATTGAACCCAGAGCAAAAATTCATGACGGTGGCCATACTGAGACATGGCGAGACCATTATACCTTATGGCAACACTAGTTTTGAATTGAATGACCATGCTTACTTTGTGGCGCAGCCAGATGGTGTAGAAAAGCTCTTGTTCTTAACAGGAAAGAAAAAAGAACCGGTCAAAAGTGTGATGATCTTAGGAGGCTCACGAGTAGGATCGCACGCTGCAAAAATATTGAGTAAGCAATACAATGTAAAAATCATTGAACGTGATCCAGCAAAATGCTTCGAGTTAGCCGATCAATTGCCTGATACAATGGTCATCAATGGAGACGGCCGTAATGTAGATTTGCTTCACGAAGAAGGAATCAGTGATATTGATGCTTTTATTGCAGTGACAGGAAACTCTGAAACGAATATCATTTCCTGTCTTGTAGCTAAAAAAAATGGCGTCAAGAAGACCATCGCAATGGTAGAAAACATGGATTATATCCATCTTTCACAAAGTATTGGAGTGGATACCATGATCAATAAAAAGTTGATAGCGGCTAACTTTATTTTCCGCCATATCAGGCAAGGCGAAATTGTTTCTATTACCAGTATTCACGGTGTAGATGCTGAAATCCTTGAATTTGAAGTCAAAGAGGATTCTAAAATCACAAAGCTAGAACTCAAAGATTTGGACTTCCCAAAAACCGCGATCATAGGTGGTGTAATTAGAGATGGCCAAGGTTATACTACACCAGGTGATTTTAGATTTCAGACCAAAGACAGGGTGGTTGTTCTTTCGAAACCAGAAAGTATTCATAAGGTAGAATCTTACTTTGTTTAATAAATGGACGGTAGAACCAGATTCAATGTAAAAGTCATTGCCAATATCTTGGGCATTCTTCTATTGATGAATGCTGGTTTCATGGCCATATGCCTACCCGTCTCGCTTTATTATCATGAAGATTGGATCCCTTTTCTGTTATCAGCCTCGATTACTGGAGCCGTTGGCTTCTTTCTTCGCTTCTTTACTCGAAAGCTACCTTCTAAAGAACTCAAAAAACGAGATGGTTATATCGTTGTAACCTCAGGTTGGATCGTGATGTCCCTTTTCGGGGCGCTTCCCTTTATTATAAGTGATAGTATTCCTGATTTTACCAACGCATTTTTCGAAACAATTTCTGGATATACCACTACTGGAGCATCCATTTTGAACGATATAGAATCCGTACCTAAAGGCATACTTTTTTGGCGAAGCTTTACCCAATGGATAGGCGGAATGGGAATCATTGTATTGGCGGTCGCTATTCTTCCCTTTTTAGGCATTGGCGGGATGCAGCTCTTTGTAGCCGAAGCACCGGGCATTACTCCAGATAAGCTGCAACCCAGAATTCAAGACACCGCAAAGCGCCTTTGGTTGATTTATGTAGGCTTAACTCTGGCAGAGGCAATACTTCTTTATGTTGGTGGCATGGGCGTTTTCGATGCGGTCAATCACGCCTTAACTACCATGGCTACAGGAGGTTTCTCAACAAAAAATGCAAGTGCTGCTTATTACGATACCCCATTTATTCAATATGTATTAATCGTATTTATGTTCTTGGCTGGAACAAGTTTTACACTCACTTATTATGCGCTAAAGCGAAATTTCAAAAAGGTATTCAGCAACGAGGAATTCATAGTATATACTTTGTTTATCATTGCTATCACCGTAATTGTAACCGCCACTGTTATGGTTGTAACCGACAATGGGTTTGAAAAATCATTTAGAGATTCTTTATTTCAGGTGGTATCGATCATCACCACAACAGGATTTGTATCTGCCGATTACACAGCTTGGGCACCCTTTCTTTCTGTGCTTTTCTTTATACTTCTTTTAGTAGGTGGCTCTGCGGGTTCTACTGCCGGAGGTGTTAAGATAATTCGCCACGTAGTACTCTTTAAGAACTCTTTCTTAGAATTAAAAAGACAATTGCATCCATCGGCCATTCTACCAGTAAGAATTAGCGGTAAAGCCATTGATCAGGGAGTTGTTTCGAACGTTCTGGCCTTTGTCATGATCTATATTTTGATCTTCATTTTAGGCGTCATTCTACTCTCTACAATGAACGTAGAGTTTGATACAGCCTTTGGTGCGGTGGCGACTTCTCTAGGCAATGTTGGTCCAGGAATTGGAAAAGTAGGACCATTAGATAATTTCTACAATATTCCAACACCAGGAAAATGGCTACTTTCTTTCCTCATGCTCTTGGGAAGACTTGAACTGTTTACTGTATTAATGTTACTCACTCCACATTTCTGGAGAAAGAATTAAAATAGTTTTCCGAGGAGGGTAGACTTCTTTTCGGCTTTAAAACCAGCCTTTTTGACTAGGTCAATCACCTCGTCAGAGTTAACATTATCGCCTTTTACAGTCAGTAGCCTATCTTTACTCGTTAGGTCTACTGCCCAAGTTGATAAAGATTTAGCCTCATTTAAAAAAGGAGTGACAGTCGAAAGACACATGCCACAATTAATATTGGTTTTATATACGGCTTTTTTCATTTAATTTTCAATCTAATTAAGAATTAGGCTCATGATTCACATGGCCTGCATAAAGATAAATCACACTTGACATTTAAAGAACTTAATCTCCACGAAAGTGTTTTGGAAGGACTTTCAGCAATGGGATTCGAAACTCCCACCCCGATCCAAGAACAAGCAATTCCCGTAATCATCGAAAATAAAGACCTTATTGCCGTTGCTCAAACGGGCACTGGTAAAACAGCGGCTTTTTTGCTTCCTATCCTACACAAAATCTGCTCTAATGATATTCCTGATGGGCAAATCAATACTTTGATCATTTGCCCCACCCGAGAATTGGCAGTTCAAATTGATCAGCAATTAGAAGGATTGGGCTACTTCACCCCCGCTACTTCACTGCCTATTTATGGTGGTGGTGATGGTGACGGATTTTCAAGGGAAAAACAGGCTTTGGCTACTGGAGCCCACATCATTGTGGGTACGCCAGGTAAGCTAATTTCTCATTTGAATTTAGGCTATGCCAAAATCGATCAGCTAGAACACTTGATTTTGGATGAAGCGGATAGAATGCTCGACATGGGCTTCTATGAAGACCTGATGAGAATCATTGGCTTCTTGCCTAAAAAGAGGCAGACCCTGATGTTCTCTGCGACCATGCCTCCAAAAATCAGAAAGCTGGCCAAAGACATATTGGAAGACCCTTACGAAATTAGCATTGCTATTTCTAAACCAGCCGAAAAAGTAGTTCAGGTGGCATTCAACACCTATAATCAACAGAAAATCGGATTGGTTAAACACTTGCTTCGATTCAACGACATTCCTAGCATGGTAATTTTTGCTTCTACAAAGATTAAAGTACGAGAGTTAACAAAAGAACTACAACGCGAAGGCATGAATGCCAAACCAATCTCATCGGACCTTGAGCAGAAAGATAGAGAAGATATTTTAAGGGAATTCAAAAGCAGAAAGCTTCAGATTTTAGTGGCTACGGATGTTATCTCTCGTGGTATTGATATCGATAATATTGATATGGTCCTTAATTTCGATGTACCGAACGATGCAGAAGATTATATCCATAGAATTGGTAGAACAGCCCGTGCATCTTCAGAAGGTGAAGCCGTTACTTTTATCAATGAAGAGGATCAGCTTAAGTTCTCAAAAATAGAAGAGCTTATCGGTACTGAAATACGCAAGATCGCCCTGCCTGAATTCTTAGGTGAAGCACCCATCTACGATCCGATCAAAAACAGAAAGAAAGGCCAAAAGTCATTCGGAAATAAAAAAGGATTTAAGAGGAGATAGCTCCACCACCCCCGCTTATCTTCCATACACTTTTCAATGAATCCACTGGTGCTTGCCAGTGGATTATTCATTTTAAGCGGCTTTAAATGGATAAACTCATTTTGCATTAGTCTCTATGTTTTGAGAATTAGACGGAAAAAAGCGTACGATATCGACCATGTTTCAGTGCGCTTCCGAACAAATAAAACCAATTTTAATCAGTACAATCAATACAATAATCTTATATACAGATACTTACGATTCACCAAAGAGTTTGGCATGTTTAGTGGTTTCTCAGCAGAGATCACTCAAACAACAACATGAAAAATATCTCTTACGCCATTAGGGTTCTGCTCAAGAACAAATTTTACTCCTTCATCAATATTTTCGGGCTAGCGATAGGGCTAGCGGTATCGATGATCATCCTACTTTATGTACAAAGTGATTTAAGCTTTGATAAATCCCACGAAAAGCATGCACAGCTTTATAGAGTAGAGTCCAAATTTTATATCCCGCCAAAGAATGACGAATTCGCTCTGACCTCTTTGGTTATTGCCGAAATGATGAAAGAGGAATATCCCGAAATTCAAAACTTTGCGAGATTTCAGAACGCTGGAAGACAGCTCTTTACCATTGGAGATAAAAAAATCTATCAAGACAATATCTATTTTGCTGATACTTCCACTTTCAGCATGTTCACGCATCAATTTATTGAGGGCGATCCAAAAACAGCCCTGTCTGAACCAAATAGCATTGTACTTACTGCTACTGCAGCTGAACGTATTTTCGGAGACCAAGAAGCCCTAAACCAAGTCATCCAAAGTGATATTGCTAATTTAAAAGTGACAGGGATTATTGAGGATTTACCAGATAATGTTCACCTCTCCTTTGAAGCACTCGTTCCTTTTTCAACAACTTTTGGTGGACGACCTCCTTTGAACGGTCAACAAAAAAGTCAGCAATTATGGAATATTCAGCTTTATAGTTATTTGCAACTGCCTGCAAATTATAATGTGAACAACATCTACGAGAAATTTCCTGAATTTTTCGAAAAGTACATGAAACCTTTGGTACTACAGGCTGGTCT
>JBLIKG010000123.1:0-6562 GCA_047636255.1 Roseivirga sp.
CTTTGTATCTACCGGAAGAGATTTGATAAACTACCATTCTATAAAGGAGGTCAGAATTTTCTGGTGATTCTTCTAAAGCTCTATCAATCAGTTCAATGGCCTCTTCGTGCTCTCCTTGCTCGTGGTATATTAAAGACCAATCAAGCCAAATCATTTCGTTGCTTGGCTCCAACATGGCAGCTTCTTGATAGGCTTCGAAGCTTGAAACTATATTGCCAACTTGTTGCTCGGCATCGGCAATGGCTAACCAGTAGTTGGCATTTTCTGGGTCTAACTTTAATGCTTTATTAAAAAAATGAATTGCCTCGTAGTATTTATCTTGTTCAGTTAAACAGCAACCTATACCGTACCATGCGTCTTCATAAAACTGATCTAGCTTGGTGGACTTGCGATAATATTTCATGGCAAGCTCATAGTGCTCTTGCTTTTCGTAAGCGGCTCCAATGCAGCAATAAGTTTCGGCCGATGGCCCCTCGTTAGTCAGTGTGTTTTTGTAGGCTTCTAATGCTTCCTTGTACTGCTCAAGATTCATGTAAGAATTACCCATATTGAACCAAGCCGATGAAAAAGTATCGTCTATAACAAGCGCATAATCATAGGCTTTTACCGCATCCTCGAATTTCTCTAATTTGTTGAGGACGATTCCAAGATTATACCAAGCATACGTAGAATAAGGGTCTTGATCAATGAATTGCTTATAGTAATCAACACTATCTTCAAGCTTTCCTGTTACATCTAAGCAATAAGCTAATTCATAAAGCGCATTGTCATGATTTAGATTTTCTTCAATCGCCATTTTATAATAGCCAATTGCCTCATCATATTTTGAATTGGTTTGATAGGCAAGCCCAACGTTATAATATACCTCAGATTTGTCTTCAGCGTAATCAAGGGTACTCAAGAGTACTTCAATCGCCTTATTATAATCGCCCAAAAAAGAATAGATAGTACCTTTTACGGTATTTAACTCAACGTCATTAGGATGGAGGTTTTGGGCTTCATCAATTACACGAAGTGCTTCTTGATAATTTTCCTTGCCAATATAACATTGAGACATCAGCAAACTTATTTCCTGAGAAAAAGGAAACTGCTCTATTGCCTGTTTACAGGCTTTCAGTCCTTTGCCAAATTGAAGGTGATCGATGTAATACTGAATGATGGTTTCAAATTCAGTAATATCAAAAAAATGAAATGATTTTTGTTTGAGTTGCTCTTCGAATTTCCTGATAAGCCCACGTTCCTCTTCTCTGCTCGGGTAGTCTTCTTGCATCTATTTCGAATGTTTATTTAAATTAAGGAATAATTGATTGGTAAACTATTCCGTACTTAAAATATTTAGTGCTCACGTTTGTAAACTGCATCACAGTTTATGCATTTTTTTTAGTTCCGAAACGCTCCAGTCCAATGTTTCTTCTAAGCTTCGGAATTCGAAATTCAATGCTTTTTTTACTTTTTTGTTTTTGAAATGATATTTCATTCTAGAAAGTTTGGCGGTATCGCTTGTAATCAGCGCGCTTTGTCTCATTATTCTTGACCTTATAAACTCTAGTTTTACGGCTATTTTTAAAAGCCAATTAGGTACAGGTTGTTTTGGCGGTTGCTTGTCAAAACGTTTGGCTACTTGATTAAAGAATTCCTTGAAATCTCTTGAGTCAGCACTCAGCACAAACCTTTCTTCTTCTATTTCAGAATTGAGTAACTTAACACAGATTTCAGCTACATCTCTTACATCTACAAAATTGATAGTTCCCTCAGGATGGAATCTTTTAGCGTCATAAGCATACTTGAAAACTGAAGTGCTTCCACTTCCCCAAAGACCAGGCCCTAAAACTACGGAAGGGTTGACTATTTTGACTTTGAGCCCTTCTTGTGCACCGCGCCAAACTTCTAATTCTTGCAGGTATTTTGATCGAGCATAGATAGAGTCGTATTTAGTCCCTTCCCACTTATCGTTTTCATCAATTTCTATTTGATCCTGTTTTCTACCTAGAGCGGCTACAGAGCTGATATGAACAAAATTGGCGACACCTTTCTTAATACAAGCATTCACCAACTCGGCAGTACCAATCACATTGGTTTTGTACATCTGTTCTTCGTCACGCTTGTCGAATGATATAATTGCCGCCCCATGGATTACACCTGTGACGTTTTCAAGTGCTTCAAGTAAAAATGTGGTATCGTTCATGTCGCCATGAACCCATTCAATTTGGTCTGCAATATCTTCAATCAGGGTAAGTTGGCTGCTTGCTCTTTTGACAGCTTTAATACGCTGCCCGTCTTTAAGAAGCTCTCTGCAAATAAACCCACCTAAAAGTCCAGTAGCTCCGGTAACAAAAATCATAGGCTTATAATCTGTTGTTCAGTAAATCTAAATCCATCAATTTTTTGAAGTATTTAGTTTTTACCGCTGCTTTCAATAATTGAATATGGCCCATATTATGACAATCTGTGCCAACTAACTGAATTGCTTTCATATCAATTAACTTTTCAGCGAATTTCTGTACAGGTTTTGAATAACAGCCTGTAAGCGCAACGATATTGAGCTGAAACAAAATTTTACGATTAATAAGTTCTTCAAGTAGGTATTCGCTTTGCATTAAATAAAAATAACGCTCTGGGTGTGCAAATACAGGCTTATAACCTTTCATTGCCAACTTAAAGGTTACCTCTTTGAGCTGAGGAGGTTGGTTCATAAAGGGTGTTTCGAACAGAACATAATTATCACCAAAGGTCATCAAAGGGGCTCCTGAATCAATTAATTCGACAAATGATTCATCCAAATAATACTCAGTCGCGGCTTCTAGCTTAATATTTATGCCAACTCTATCTATCTCCCTCCGCATTTTAGCCAAACCCTCATAAATATTTTCAGGGGAATTGTCATAAGTGCCGGGCATGGTATGAGGCGTAGTAATTACTTTTTCATAACCCAATGATTCCATTTCTTTGAGTACAGTAAGGGATTCCTCAATCGACTGAACCCCGTCATCAATAGCAGGAATCAAATGAGAATGAATGTCTGTTTTGATAGGCAAAACAGATGCAGGTGAAGTATCTTTTTTTTTAAGAAAAGAAAGTATACTCAAAATTTTGGCGCGTTTTTATACGCCTCAAAATTAGGTAAAAGTTTATCCTTTTCTGAAACAATAGGATTATCTATTTGCCAATCGATTTTTAACTCTGGGTCATTCCAAATTATACCTCCTTCGGAAGCCTTATCGTAGTAATTTGAGCACTTGTAAGAGAAAACACTGTCTTCTAAGGCCAAGAAACCATGTGCAAAACCAGCAGGTACCATAAACAAGTTATGTTGCTTTGCATCTAAAATTACAGTATGGTGTCTGCCGTAAGTAGGTGAGCCTGCTCTTAAATCAACTGCCACATCTAATACTTTTCCTAAAGCCACCCTCACCAATTTGGCTTGGGCAAATGGTTCTTTTTGATAATGAAGCCCTCTTAAAGTGCCTTTGACAGAAAATGACTCATTGTCTTGAACAAAATCGGTTCGCATTCCCAGTGATTCAAATGTGCTTTTTCTAAAAGACTCAAAAAAATAGCCCCTGTCATCTCCAAAAACATTCGATTCGATTTCGTAGAGGCCTTGAAAGCCGGTTTCAATAATTTTCATTTTCAAAAGTAATTCTTGTCAAACTTAGCTTCTCTTATTCTAGGATCAAATCCTTTCTTGTTTCAAATTTAAGTTACTGCACCAGTCACTTTAAGAAATAAGGTTGGATGAAACGATTTGAAAGGTGAATTTAGAAATGGCTTCGATAAGTAGTAATTTTACAAACTTTATGGGAGGATATTTAACTGAAGATACTGAAAATCAAACCGCTGTGATGGTGGCTCTAATTAATAGAGCGCAGCCTGAAGAAAAGGTTGTAGAATACTTGGCCGAATTAGCCTTTTTGGCTGAAACGCTTAGTTTAGATGTTGTTAAGTCATTTACTCAGCGACTAGATAGGCCAGAAGTGAGAACTTTTTTAGGGAAGGGTAAACTAGAAGAGGTTAAGACTTATATCCAAGCTGAAGATATTAAGGTAATTATTTTTGATGATGATTTGTCTCCTTCTCAACTCAGGAATTTGGAAACCGAGCTTGAAGTCAAAATCTACGATCGAAGTTTACTGATACTGGATATCTTTTTATTTAGGGCACAGTCCGCTCAAGCCAAAACGCAAGTGGAGTTGGCGCGATCGAAATATCTTTTACCACGACTTACAAGAATGTGGACGCACCTAGAGCGCCAACGTGGAGGAACTGGAACGAGAGGAGGTGCTGGTGAGATGGAAATCGAAACCGACCGAAGGATGGTAAGAAATCAAATTTCAATCCTCAAGGATAAGCTAGATAAGATTGAAGTTCAAAATGCTGTTCAGCGTAAATCAAGAAATAATGTTGTTCGTGTTTCCTTAGTGGGATATACCAACGTTGGTAAATCAACTTTGATGCGCCTTATCACCAAAGCAGATGTTTTGGCAGAAGATAAGCTATTTGCTACAGTAGATTCAACGGTTAGAAAAGTGGTTTTTGAGACGATTCCATTTCTGCTCTCAGATACCGTTGGGTTCATCAGAAAACTCCCAACCCATTTGATTGAATCTTTTAAGTCGACTTTGGATGAAGTAAGAGAAGCTGATATTCTACTCCATGTCGTGGATGTTTCTCATCCCTATTTCCAAGATCAGATGGAAACGGTCCATCAAACTTTGATTGAATTAAAAGCGGCAGATAAGCCTACCATTATTATCTTTAATAAAATCGATAAATTGAATAAGGAAGTTGATCCAGAGCTTGAAGAACTGATGGATAATCCTCCTTTGACTTTGGAAAAACTGAAGAAGACTTATTTAAATTCAGCTTCCGATCATGTGGTATTTATATCTGCCGAAAATCGAGAAAATATTCAAGAGATGAGGGAAGTTATCCTTGAATTAGTGAAAAAGCGTCATTTGGAGATCTTCCCTAATTACTTGAAAGACACATTTTATTAATTATTTTTGCCTTCCTGAAAAAAGGAAAGGTCCCGTAGTTCAACGGATAGAATAGAAGTTTCCTAAACTTTAGATACAAGTTCGATTCTTGTCGGGATCACAAAGCTAAGCCTCGGTTTTATGTAAAACGAGGCTTTTTGTTTGCTGAAAGTTCTCGAGCAACTTAAAGAGCATTCTGAAATTGAAATCCCGTATTATTCAACTTGTGATAGTTGTTATTGGTATGAGAGTGAGAAAATGTGTGGGTGCTAACTGATGATCGTTGGTTTTTTAACGGAACAGGTCTAAATAGCTGTCGAATCTATACATTCTACCTCTTTGACCTCCAGTAATTTCATGAAGAATCTCCATCCTTTCTAAATCGGCTATCAATTTATAAGCTGAAGGCATTGATGTGTATGTTACCTTAGCTACTTTTTCAGTATTTATAATAGGGTGTTGGTATAGGTAGTTACATACTTTTTGGGCATTAGCGGCTCTGCTACCCAACCCTTGAATTTGAATTTCAGTCTGCTTTTGAAGTTGAAGGACGTTATCGAAAGTGTTAATTCCACTTTTTGCAGTTTCTATAATCCCTACTAAGAAAAACTTGAACCATTGGGTAATGTCGTTCTTATCCCTGACAACGGTTAGGTTGTCATAGTATAGTTTTCTGTTCTTTTCGAGGAAGTCTGACAAGTAAAGAATAGGCTTTTGTAGAATGCCTTTACTTACTAAATAGAGAGGAATCATTAATCGACCAACCCGACCATTACCATCAAGGAATGGATGTATAGTTTCAAATTGATAATGTATCAAACCTATTTTAAGAAGTTCAGGAAAACAGATGCCTTCGTTGTGTGTGAATTTTTCAATATCACTCATCAGGTCTTGAACAGTTGTGTGAACTGGAGGAACGAAAGAGGCGTCATTAAGGGTAGCTCCGCCTATCCAGTTTTGGCTCGCTCTAAATTCACCAGGTTGTTTTTGTTGGCCTCGTACTCCTTGGAGCAGCACTCTGTGAGTCTCTCTGATTAACCTTGAAGAGAAAGGTAATCCTTCTAATTCTTTTACTGCCCACTCCATGGCTTTTGTATAGTTTTGAACTTCTTCCCAGTCATCCCTTTTATCTAATGGAATGTCTTCTCTATCAAGAAGAACTTCGTCCATTTTGATTTGCGTACCCTCAATTTTGCTACTTTGGGTAGCTTCTTTTAGCACGTGCATACTAATGAAAATGTCTATATTTGGAATATATTTTGAGTACGTATCAAGCCTACCCAATTCCCTGTCTGCTTGGCTTAATAGCTGAATAACTTCCATATTGTCAACAGTCCACTGCCTGTTGATATAGTTAGGTTGAAAGCTTTTGTAGTAACCTTGATTGATTCGTTGACCTGCTTTGAATGACTTCATGTTATCAGAAATTTAATTAAAGGTAATGCTTATTTAAGATTTTGGCAAAAAACTTAAATAAGAGGCTAGGCTATTTAAGTTTTTGATAAGCTAATTCTATAAATACTAAAGGATCAGTTTTATTTGTTACCTAGAATGTTACACAAATTTCTTATATTGATCTGTTAATC
>JBLIKG010000124.1:0-6558 GCA_047636255.1 Roseivirga sp.
CCATATTATCAGCGAGGACAGAAGTACCTTTAGTGGTGGAATCTAAGAATTTTTATAGTGCTTCACGATTCAACGGCCTTTCTCAGCTTTACAATTTTCATCCACTGATTTTAGCAGTAAGGCAAGCTCAGAAATATGAGCCTAAAAATGAGTTCTATCTCACCGAATTGGCAGATGAACGAAAGCTGAATATTGGAATTTTAAAGCGTACCATGATCGACCTGATGTCTAAAGGCATGGTGCTTTACAATAGTTACACCGATCAGGTGATTATTACCGAAAAGGGATTGCATTATTATGATTCAGGCCGGGATGAGTCCGATTTTGATGATTTGGTAATTCCGTCTATCACCAGTACTTCGCCTAATGCCACAATTGACTTGGTGAATGATACACTTACTGTTCGTGGTGTTGAGCAGTTTTTCGTAAGTGATTCGCTTGATGTACTTATCACACCCAAAGATGGGATTGTCAAGATTCTTGAAAACAGAAATATTGAATTTGATGGCGCCTTAGAAGCAGGAAACTTTCAGTTCAACGGAAAAAAATTTAAATTCAGATATGACACTTTTCTGATTCAGCTAACTCAGATTGATTCAATTAAATTAGAGGTTGAGGTTGCAGACGGTAGAAGAGAAGTATTGAACAACCAACTGGTAAATACTTCTGGAAGGTTACTAATCAACAATCCAAACAATAAATCTGCAAGAATTTCTAAACCGGAGTATCCGATATTCTCTACAGACCAAAGCGCTAATGTTTTCTTTGACAAAAGTCGGGTGCTTGGTGGTGCTTATGATAGCACTATCTATTTTGATGTTCCTCCTTTTGTATTGGATAGTGCCTCGAAGGCAGACCCTTCTGCATATCAGTTTGAGGGAACATTCTATTCGAATGGGATTTTTCCGGACTTTAAAGAGAGCCTTAGGGCAATGCCAGATAAATCCTTTGGTTTTGTTCATGCTCTCCCCGATTCAGGTTATAATTTATACAATACTACAGGTAGGCTTTATGGCGAAATCAATATGGACCAATCAGGTCTTTCATCGCCTGGAATAATCGAGTTCTTGACAGGTACTTTCAATGCCGAAAGAGTCACTTTCTATCTTGATTCTATGTATTCTAATAAAGGAATTGATGGAAGTATTGTGGCGGGAACACTCAATGGAACTTCTTATCCATCTGTTAAACTAGCACGCTACGAAATCAACTGGTTAGCTAAAAAGGACAGTATGCTGCTTAGGAATTTAGAAAAGCCTTTTAAAGTTTATGACAGCCTAGGCGTCTTCGATGGAACTATTGCTCTTTCAACAAAGGCTTTATACGGTAATGGGGAAATGAAAATGCAAGGTTCCACAACCAAATCCAATAATTTTACCATGGCTGAGACGCTTTATGAAGCAAGAAACTCAAGCTTTGAGCTAAGTTCGGCTAATCCAAAAAAACCAATCTTGAGTTCGGAGGACGTTAGGGTAGACTATGATTTGTTTAGAAATAAGGCCAATATACAACCTGAGGTGCAAGGTAATGCGGCACTTTCTTTTCCCTTTGCGCAATACAAAACCTCCATACCCAATGCGGAATGGGATATAGAGAATAAGATGATTACCATGGTAAAGCCAGATACGGTGCCACTTGAAAAATCATTCTTTTACTCTACAAGAAAGAGCATGGACTCTCTCGTTTTTTCAGGTACAAATGCCAAATATGACATTGAAAAACAAGAGCTGAAGGTGGAGGGAATTCCTTATATAGTTGTGGCTGACGCACTGATCACTCCAGAGAATAATGAGGTTTTGATACTAGAAAACGCTGAGTTAGCGATTTTTAAAAATGCAGTAGTAGTTTTCGATACTTCGAACACCAATCATCGCCTTTTCGATGCTGAGATTGAGATTCTTTCACGAAAGCGATTTAGAGGATTTGGTACTTATGAGTTGGTCACGGTGCAAGATACCTTCGCTATTAAGTTTGACGAATTTAAGTTTGTAGAAGACAAGGAACATGGGTTCTTCACAAAATCCAGTGGAGACGTTGGGGCTAATGACGGTGTAATCGTTTCTCCTGGGTTTACCTTCAAAGGAAAAATTTTTATGTATGCCTTTAGAAAAGCCTTAGAAATAAAAGGATCTGTAAAATTGAACCTACAGAAGCTGAAGGAAAAGAACGTTTGGATCGAATACGAATCCAATGATGATATTTCTGAAGTTGTTTTCGATTTTGATAAAGCGAGAACCGAGTTTGGCGAACCACTCAATGCGGGTCTACACTTCAATAGAGGAGAGATTTATCTTTCATTTATTACAGAGAAAAGAGGTTTTGATGATGACGATTTCTTTATTCCTAAAGGGGGAGAACTTTCCTATGACCAAACCACAGGCTCTTATAATATAGCCAATCCAAAGAAGCGTGACGACCCCTCTAATTTCTATCAGGGAAGCATGTTCTCTTACAATGAAGATACAGAAGATGTATCTTTTGAGGGTAAGCTAAATTTTGTAAGTCCACTTAGTAAAGGCCTTTCGGTTCAGGCTTCAGGAAAAGGAACAGGTAATTTGGATTCCGCTGATTTTAAGGTGAATGCCATGCTAGTCATGGATTTTGGACTACCAGTTACAAGCATTCCTCTTATGGGTCAAAATCTGAGAGAAATGGGTGACAAACTCGGGGCACGGAGAGCTCACGATGATCGTTCTGACCTTATTTATAAAGTGGCTGAATTTATTGGTGACGAGGCTACCAAGAAATGGGATAAGTCTTATCAATCGGTTCCAGTTCCTTTAGTGAATGCTTCTAGCGCAGGTGAACTCATGAAGAATTTGGTCATTTCCAATGTAGATCTCAGGTGGTCGAAACAGCTTAGAACTTTTTATAGCGAAGGCAAAATTAGTTTGAGTAACATCAACGACATTGACCTTAATATGGAAGTCGATGGTTTTGTCGAAATCAAAAAAACGCCTGAGGGAGATATTGTGAATGTTCTGCTCCAAATGACTGAGGGCACTTGGTATTATTTCACCTATGATGGTTTTAGTCTCGGTACTTTCTCCTCTAATGAAACCTTTAATGCCTCATTACTTGACGATGGAAAAAAAGGCAAAATGATTAATTCAAAAGTAAACCTTTACTCTTTAGAAGAGGTAATTGCTTGGACCCGAAACTACAGAAAGTTATTTTATGGTATTGATGAGCCATACCGATTGGCGATGTCGGCCGATGGTAACCAAACACTTAAAAAGAAAGAGGTAGTTGAAGGAGATGGTTTTTGATCTTTCCTCAAACACAAATTTTTCTAAATTGTGATGAAGTCCATTCATATGAGAATACATTTAATTATTATCCTGTTCGTCTGCGTTTTCACAGCTAAGCTCAGTGCACAAGAGAGAACTTTTCTACCTAAAGGTTTACATAAATTAACTGCCAAAGAGCAGCAGAATGTGCAAGTGAATTTAGGCCTGCCGATGTACTTAGAAGATGGTACAAAGCTAGATGCACTAGAATCCATGAAGGCAATCACCGGCCCTGAATATGGCTATGAGATTCATGGTACCAGTAATGGAGAAGTGGCGGCCCTTGTTCTAATAAAGCTATCTAAGGAACAGAGTGAAGCCAGATTAAAACAAATGATGAATCGCCCCGACATGACAGGGGATAAAAAAGGGACAGCTGCACCAAGTTTTATTGCAAAAAACATGGGAGGCGAACCATTAGACCTGAATGAAATGAAAGGGTCCATAGTAGTGCTCAACTTTTGGTTTATTGGTTGCAAGCCTTGTCAGGTAGAAATTCCAGATTTGAACCAACTGGTAGAAAAATACAAAAATGAAGAAGTGAAATTTGTGGCTATTGCACTCGATGATCAGGCGGCAATCGAAGATTTTTTAAATCGAAAGGCCTTCAAATATGATATCGTTCCTAACGCGCGCAACATTGCACAAATGTATCAAGTCAGTAGTTACCCATCCCATTACCTTATCGACAGAGAAGGCAACATCCAATTTTATCAAGCAGGCTATCATGGCGTTTTGATTAATATTCTGGATAAAAAAATAGAAGAAATGCTTAAGTAAACTGCGTGTTTATCTTTTGCCGAATCCTTATTTTCTATCTTCAAATTCAATTAAATTGCAGCCTGTAAATAAAAAAGGCCTGCCATGAACAAATACATCGAATCGAATAAAGACCGTTTTCTAAGTGAATTATTAGAGTTGTTACGCATTCCATCTGTTAGTGCCGACAGTAAATTCAAAGGAGACGTATTGAAAGCAGCTGAATTTGTTCATGCCAAGTTGGTCGAAGCGGGTGCCGATGTAGCCGAAATTTGTTCAACAGCTGGCCATCCAATTGTGTACGGAGAAAAAATCGTTGACCCTAAGTTGCCAACTGTTTTGGTCTATGGTCACTATGATGTTCAGCCTGCCGATCCCTATGAACTTTGGGATTCACCTCCCTTCGAACCAGTAATCAAAACAACAGAGATTCACCCAGAGGGTGCCATTTTTGCCCGCGGTGCTTGCGATGATAAAGGCCAAATGTATATGCACATTAAGGCCTTCGAAACCATGATGCACACCGGAAATCTGGATTGTAACATTAAGTTTTTAATCGAAGGAGAAGAGGAAGTGGGCTCTGATCATCTAGGTATATTCTTGGAAGAGAATAGAGAAAAATTGGCGGCAGATGTAGTGTTGGTTTCTGATACAGGTATCATTGCCAATGATGTGCCTTCTATCACAGTGGGCTTGAGAGGCCTTAGCTATGTACAGGTTGAAGTAACTGGGCCGAATCGTGATTTACATTCAGGCCTTTATGGTGGGGCAGTGCCCAACCCTATTAATGTGTTGGCAGAAATGATTGCTTCGCTTAAAGACGAAAATAAGAAAGTTAACATACCGGGCTTTTATGCCGATGTCATTGAGCTTTCGACAGAAGAAAGAGCCGAAATGGCCAAAGCGCCTTTTAATGAGGATGACTACAAAAAATCAATAGGCTTGAGCGGAACAGAAGGTGAAGCCGGATATTCCTCTATGGAACGCTCATCCATCAGACCAACATTAGATGTAAATGGAATTTGGGGAGGCTATATTGGCGAAGGAGCTAAGACAGTGATTGCATCAAAGGCCTATGCTAAAATCTCTATGAGATTAGTACCGAATCAAAACCCCGATAAAATCACTAAACTTTTCGAAGATCACTTTAAGGCCATGGCTCCGCCATCGGTTAAAGTGAAAGTTACACCGCATCATGGTGGTCAGCCAGCCGTTACGCCAACAGACTCTCCTGCTTATTTGGCGGCTGCCAAAGCCATGGAAACCACCTTTGGTAAAGCGCCAATTCCATTCCGTGGAGGCGGTAGCATTCCTATCGTTGCCTTGTTTGAGCAAACACTAGGGATCAAAACGGTATTGATGGGATTTGGCTTGGATTCGGATGCGATTCATTCACCGAATGAGCATTATGGTGTATTTAATTATTTTAAAGGAATTGAAACTATTCCCCTGTTTTTCAAGAACTTCGCAGCGCTAAATCAGTAATTCTTATTAGCGATTAAAATTTTATTGACGGCTTTTGAGCTTAATATAAAATGCAGGGTAGGGTGAATGCTGTTTTAACGTATTGAGTGATTATGGATGTGTTAGCATTCGGTCAATGAAAAATTTTCGATTATGTTCAAGAGTGTTGTTGTTTTTATTTCCCTTTTCTTCTCAGTTGCCCTGTTTGGACAGTTTCGTCAAACTGCAACCTGGTCCTATGATGCTTCTAATAAGGAAGTAAAGGTTGGTGATGAAATAGAGATCATCTTTAGAGTTGCAGTAATCGAAAATTGGTACATCTATTCAAGCGATATCGATCCAGAGATCGGCCCAACCCCAACCACCGTTGAATTCGAAGAAAATAGTTCTTTTGAATTGATTGGTGATTTAATCCCTATTGAGCCGAAGAAAAAGTATGAAGACATTTGGGGAGCTGACATCACTTATTTCACGGGAAAAGGTGAGTTTAGGCAGAGGCTGAAAGTGCTTAGTAAGGACCTTAAACTGTCTGGACTTTTAGATTTTCAAACCTGCAGCGATGTTACCGGACAATGCATTCCCAGCGATCAAGAATTTACGATTGATTTTATTTCGGTATCGGGCGAGGAAGAAGTAAAACAGGTAGAGGAAAATACAATTCCTAATGAAGTAGATTATCCGGTTGAGGAAAAAGCGGATGTAAAAAAGGTTGAAGCACCAACTGATGAAAGCTTTGATTATTTGCTTGTTCCAGAAGATGATGGCTCCTTATGGGGCTTTTTTATTGCTGCTTTTCTTTTTGGATTAGCCGCCCTTTTAACGCCATGCGTTTTCCCAATGATTCCGATGACGGTCGCTTTTTTTACCAATAGCAGTCAATCTCGAAGTCAGGCCATTACAAAAGCCATTATTTATGGGATATCGATTATTGTAATCTACATTGTAATCGGCTTGCTATTTACAAGCCTATTCGGTGTGGGCATTGCGAATGAGTTGGCTACAGGAGCCATTCCTAACATCATATTCTTCTCAGTTTTCTTTATTT
>JBLIKG010000125.1:0-6465 GCA_047636255.1 Roseivirga sp.
AATTTCTGAAAAGACCCTCTCCATTTTTCATTTTGGTCAAAAGGAAATGCGCGTTTGCTAAAGCCAAATCAAGAAAGCGTGTTTCCTGAAAAGTGGCATAGGCATCCACCAATCCTTTGAGCATAAGCCCATTCCAACCAGAAAGTATTTTGTCGTCTAAGCCTGGCCTGATCCGCGAAGCACGCGCTTCCAAGAGTTTTAAATTAGCGATTTTGATGATGTCCTGAAGCTCTTCCAATTGAAGGTTATGCTTGTTTGCAAAAACGAAATCACTCACTTTTCTAAAAGGGATATTCTTTTGTGGCTCCCAGTTACCTCTCGCAGTAATGTTATAATATTCGATCAACAGGTCAGCATTGGGGCCAAGTACGGACTGGAATTCATCTTCTTTCCAGCAATAGAATTTACCTTCTTCTCCTTCGCTATCGGCATCTAAGGCAGAATAAAAACCACCTTCGTTTGTGGTCATTTCTCGCGTTAACCATTCGATGGTTTGATAGACAGTTACTTTGTACAGCGGATTTTTAGTTTCCTGAAAAGCTTCGGAATACAGGCTTACGAGTTGTCCATTATCGTAAAGCATTTTCTCGAAGTGAGGAGCAAACCAATCTTCATCGGTAGAATAGCGCGTAAATCCACCTCCAATTTGATCGTAAAGGCCACCAAAGGCCATTTTCTCTAGGGTCAATGCTACTTGAGCAAGGGCAGCAGGGTTTTTATTAATACTGGCTTCGCGAAGCAAAAAGGCATAGATAATCGGCATTGGGAATTTCGGGGCGCGATTCATTCCACCTTTTTCCAAATCAAAGTTCTTGCTCAGTATTTCGAACATTTGACTGAGTTCTTCCTTTTCGAAAGCATTCTCTCCTTGATGCAAACCATATTTTTGAATATCACTTACATTCAAAGTATTCATAAAGCCATCAGCAGATTTTTCGAGTTCGCTGCGCTGTTTTTTGAAGACAGTGGCTATTTGGCTGAGTAGGTTCGTCCAACCCTTGGCAGGAAAATAGGTGCCACCATAAAACGGCCTTTGATCGGGGAGAAGGATCACATTCAATGGCCAACCGCCTTGTAATCCCATGGCATGCACAGCATCCATATAGATTTGATCTACATCTGGGCGCTCTTCACGATCTACCTTAATGCAGATAAAATCTTTATTCATGATCTCAGCAATCTGCTCATTTTCGAAGCTTTCTCGCTCCATGACATGGCACCAATGGCAGGCAGAATAGCCAATGCTTACAATGATGGGTTTGTCCTCAGATTTGGCCAAAGCTAAGGCTTCTTCATCCCAAGGAAACCAATTTACTGGGTTATGGGCATGTTGCAAAAGGTAAGGAGAGGACGAGTCGATGAGACGATTGGTGTGCTTTGGCATATGTTTTTTTTTGAAAGGAAGGTTTTAAATAAGCTGAGCTTTCAGCTTTTCTAACTCTTTTTCTACATCAACAAGTTCCTTGTGCTTTTCCACTTTAGCAATGGTATTGAGCAAAAATTGTTGATGGGCTTTTGATTCGGGTTGAAAAGCCTTGTGATTGATGGCAGAACGAATTTCAGCCCATGCTTTCACAAATTCTTGCGTTTTCTTATCGAAGTAAGTGGCTTGGAATTTATCCCAAATGTAATCCTGCGCTTGTTGGTTGGGATGGAGCATGTCCTTTTTGTAGAAACGGTAATCGCGTAAATCGTCCATCATAATCTCGTAAGCAGGGAAGTAGTCAATGTCTTCGCCCAAACTACACAGATGATGACAGGCTAATCTCAATGCACTTTTGCTGACCGCATTCAACTCATGCGTATCCTTTAAATGCCTCACTGGACTGACTGTCAGAATGAATTTTAGACTGGGGTTTGTGCTCTGCAAAAGCTCTTTGGTAAGCATAAAAGTATTGATGATTTCCTCAACACTTAAAAGCCGCTTGGTAAATTGAGCAGCAGGCACTTTATGGCAATTGGCAACCAGCATTTTGCTTTTCTTTTCTTCGTAAACCCAAGCTGTACCGAAGGTAAGGATAAAGTGATTGGCCTTTTGAAGTGCTTTTCCAAGTCTATTTCGTTGATGGTAAATATTGGATTCAATTTCGCCCTGAGATTTTCCATTCAATTCGGAATGTACTTTATAGTTGAAGAAAAGCCCATTACTTTCTTGAAAACTAGATGCAGGCAGTATGTTCTCGAGCTGAGACATCTCTAATAATTCAAAAATAGAAAGTGGGTTGAAGATGGTGCCAAATGGATTTCTAATCGTTTTGAACTTATGTTGAGCGAGTCTCTTGCCCATGTTTTCTGCAAAGCAAGAACCCATAGAAACGAGTTGATCACCGATATGAATTTGGTGCTGAGAAGGTTTGGGGTCAAGTGTTGTTCGGTACATGACCAAAGATAACCATTGTAGGAGGGAAGCTAAAACTAATATATGAAAGTCTTGCACATGAAAAATGCCAGGCCTTATAGACCTGACATAATGAAGTTTTGAACTAAATGATTAAGCTTAACTTAATTTAAAATCCACAGCAAGTTGCATACGGGTTTTAACAGCTCTTCCTCTTTGTACTCCTGGTGTCCAGTTAGGTGACTTTATTAGCATTTTTACTGCTTCCTCGTCACAGCCGTATCCAATTCCTTTATTTACTTTGATGTCGCTTATTGCACCTTCCTTATCAACCACGAAAGAGAGGAATACTTTACCTTCGATATTTTGAGCGAGAGCTTCTTCTGGGTATTTCAAATTATTGATTCTAAACTCTTTGTAGGCATCTGAGCCACCGGGAAAAGCGGGCGATTCTTCGACTACCATAAATATTTCTTCACCCCTTGAAGTTTCTCCCTCTGGTATTACGTCCATTAATACGGTCTCTTCGCTAAGCCCATCGATATAAATATCCTCTTCTGAGCAGCTGAAGGCAAATAAGGTAAGCGCGATTATTAAAAGTGATTTTTTCATGGTCTTGATTTTTAGGTTTATGATTTTGTTGGTTGTTTGAATACAATTCTAATGGCTTGTCTGGATTTGACTGATTCTGTATTTATTCTTGCGGGAGTCCAATCCGTACTCTTTTTTAGTAGTCTTACTGCCTCTTCATCACAGCCAGCACCAATTCCTCTAGTGACTAATACATCTGAAATTTCACCCGAGTCACTCACTTCGAAGCTTAAATAAACAGCGCCTTCAATTCCCCTTTCGATTGCTTGTTTTGGGAGTTCGATATTAGACTTTAGGTATTTATTCCATGCCGTTGTACCACCTGGGAAGGTGGCTCTTTGTGTTAAACCGCTGACATAAACTTTCTCTTCTACCTCCACAAAATCCTTTTCTGTAATATTATCTTGGATTGCTTTTGTTTCTCCATTTTTGAAAACAATGCGAATGGCCATTTTAGACTTTACGATTTCGCCCTTCACTTTGGCTGGATTCCATTTTGGAGAGGCAAGAAGTACTTTTACAGCTTCCTCATCGCAACCCGCTCCAATGCCACGACTGATCATTACGTCATCAATCACTCCATCTTTTTCAACAGTAAAGGAAAGGTAAACGGCACCTTGAACTCCGAGTCTTTTGGCTTGTTCTGGGTAGTTTAGATTTCCCCTTAAAAAATTGCCCCAAGCGGCTGGCCCATCTGGGAAACTTGGCTGCTCATCAACGACCATATAAATGTCGTTTTTGGCATCTTCATGCAATATTTCGACAACTGTGCCCATTTCATCTACTGGTTGAAAAATGTCGGCATCAGAACAGGCCCAAACCGAAAGTAGGGCCATAAGTGGTAGGATTGATTTTTTCATAATAACTAAAGTTTACTTGAATTAAACTATTATTTTAGTTAAATGCAAGTCTTTTTAGTTATTGAATGATTATTTTATTGGATTGTGTTCTTTAAGCACGTGCACTTTGGCCTCCCAAATGCTCACATTCAATCAAAGCCTTCATGCCGTTGTATTTAACTGGGTCTTTTTCGTATTTATAGATTTCGCGTAGGGTTGTAGTGTAATTATTGTCGCCCATGCTCATATCTACATCAGTCATGGTCATTTGTGCAGGATGCTCATAGCCACAAGCATGCGTGATTTCTAGAATTTCCTTACGCAAAGTTTTAAGGTAGTTGTAAAAACGCTCTGATTTCAGCGTAGGATCAATACCCGCTTGAAGCCATTTCTTTTGAGTGGCCACTCCAGCAGGGCAATTATTAGTATGGCAAACTTGCGCTTGAATACAACCAATGGAGAGCATGGCTTCACGAGCAACATTGATTAAATCCGCTCCCATGCTGAAAGCCATAAGTGCACTAGATGGGAAACCTAGTTTTCCTGAGGCGATAAACACCACCCGATTTGTTAGATTCTTCTTTTTGAAAATTTGATAGACTTGAGTAAAGCCAAATACAAAAGGCAAGGCCACGTGATTCGCAAAAGCTGGAGGGGCAGCACCTGTTCCGCCTTCACCACCATCAATCGTAATGAAATCTGGGCCAATATTCTTTTCAACCATCAAATCAGTTAATTCCTCCCACATTTCCATCTTACCAACGGCTGATTTAAAACCTACAGGTAAACCAGTGTGCTGTGCAATGTCTTCTATGTAATCAAGTAATTCTGGGATATTGGAGAAAGCAGAATGATTGGCAGGAGAGAGGGCGTCTTGTCCCATAGGAAGGTGACGGATTTCAGCAATTTCTTTGGTGATTTTTGATGCGGGTAACACCCCTCCTTTACCGGGTTTGGCCCCTTGCGAGAGCTTGACTTCAATGGCTCTGATGTAGTTGTATTTCTTCACCAGATCAACTAATTTCTGCCTATCAAAATTACCATCATGGTCACGAACACCGAAGTAACCAGAGCCAAATTGGAACATGATATCTGCTCCATGTTGATGATGCCGCGATAGAGAACCTTCACCCGTATTGTGATAGCATCCTGATTTTTCAGCACCCTTGTTCAAAGATTCTATCGCCTTGGCGGAGAGTGAACCATAGCTCATGGCCGAAATATTAATAATAGATTTTGGGCGAAAGGGTCTTTTTCGCTTATTGTATTCACCCATTATTTTAGCACATGGAACCAAATCTACCTTCGACCTATTGGGATGGTCTTTAGGTATATTGTAAGGGATCATCGTAGGATTGATAAAGATAAAGCCGGGTGCACTTTGATCTTGATCAGTACCAAAACCTTGGTAGTTATTTTGCTTTTTGGAAGAAGCATAAACCCAAGACCTTTGACTTCTGTTGAAAGGTAATTCTTCTCGGTTGTTTGCAACAATATATTGTCTTAATTCTGGGCCGATTTTCTCGAGCATATATCGGATATGGCCCACCAAAGGGTAATTATGAGTAATGGTGTGCTTGCGCTGAAGGATGTCTCTGAAGAAAATTAATACTAGAACGAACAATACCCAGCCCCACCAAGGAACAGTAGCTAAAAACGCAAGAATTGAATCCATAATTTGATATCTATTGAATATCGTCAAATTAGGCCAATTCGATCACGAATGAAATAAATTAGGCCTTAATCTCTCCCTTCGAGTAATTTTAGTGACGGTGCTTGGTAAACACTGTAACTAGAATTTGTGAGTTAAGCTAAGACGGTTTCTAATTGACTGATTTCAATTTGTTCTGCAATGTCATCCCAAAGTTTGATCCGATGTTCTAATGCCAACTTTGCCATGTTGGTGCATTCTTCCCATTTGCCAGCATCTTCACCACATAATTCTGAAATCATTTTAAGCGACAAAGGACCGTGTTCGTCACCATCTAATTCAATGTGGCGATTCAGGTAATAGCTGAGTTGATCATAAGAGGAAGCTCTTTCGTTTTCAGCGCTTTTGATGATTTCCAAAAACATGTCAGGAATTAAGTCTTCTCGCCCAAAAGTAAAAGCAGATGCAATTAAATGTGGCTCTTTGGTATGGATTACCTGAAAAGTGAAATTGACAAATTCTTGAGTTGCTTTAGAAACACCTAAACCTTTAAAAGCATTGTCGACTGACTGCTGGTTGCAAATGCTGGTCACGAACTTATTGATATTGGAAGTGTCTGCCCCAATTTGTGCCATGGCATCCAAGTACATTTCAAAATGACTCTTGGCTTCTCCATTGAGGTTTAAATCGCTTTCTTCTCCGAAAACAATCTCGTTGATGAACCGAGCCAAGCTGGCGTTTTTTACGGGCACCCAAGGCGTATTTACGCAAGTGAGGTTAGATTGTAATGCCTTGAGTAAAGACATGAAATCCCAAACAGCATAAACATGGCTTTCCATAAATGTTCTGATGTCATCAATGGAGCCAAGTTTTTCATAGAGATTATGGGCTCTTAGTTGTTTTTTTAAAGGTGCTATCTCTGCTGCAATGTGCTCTAATTGTCTCATTAAATATGTAGTTTTTTTGCTCTATAAACGATACGAAGTATCTCAGACCATTGGATTTAGCCAACGGAAAACTAACCTAAGTTTGAGATTGATTGTTTC